>CADBNA010000260.1 GCA_902795835.1 uncultured Lachnospiraceae bacterium
AATATAAAAAAGAAAGGAATAGCTTCACTATGGATGACCAACCTGGCAATTTGCGATGCAAGGAACCTTTGATCGTTCTGACGGGGCCGACGGCAGTCGGGAAAACCCGCCTGTCGATTGCGCTTTCCAGGGCCGTCCGCGGATCGGTGATCTCCGCTGATTCTATGCAGGTATACCGTCATATGGATATCGGATCGGCAAAAATCATGCCGGAGGAGATGGCCGGTATTCCGCATTACCTGATAGATATACTGGACCCGGAAGAGGAGTTTAACGTCGTCCTTTTTCAGCAGTATGCCCTGCAGGCTATGCGGGAGATACGGCAGGAGGGACGCATACCGGTTGTGGCTGGCGGTACCGGTTTCTATATTCAGGCCCTTCTGAAAGAGGTGGATTTCGGCTCGGATGTAGAAGACGCTCACAGGGGTGACCGGCGAAGAGAGCTGGAAGAGACCGCGCAGAGAGAAGGGGCGGACGCACTTTATGCGCGGCTTGCGGAACTGGATCCGGATGCTGCCCGTGAAATCCATCCGAACAACGTGCGGCGCGTCATCCGTGCTATTGAATATTTTGAAGAGACCGGCAGGCCGATCTCCGGACACAATGCGGCGGAAAGAGCAAAAGAGTCACCATACAATTATGTATACTTTGTTCTGGATGATGAGCGTGAACGCCTGTATGCGGCAATAGACGCCCGGATTGACCGCATGATAGAGCAGGGGCTGGTCGAAGAAGTCCGACGCCTTCTGATGCGCGGCCTGACAAAGAACAGCATGTCCATGAAGGGTCTCGGATACAAGGAGCTTCTGCCATACTTCCGGGGTGAATATGACCTGGATGAAGCCGTGCGCATCATCAAGAGAGATACCAGGCATTTTGCCAAGCGGCAGCTGACATGGTTCCGGCGCGAACAGAATGTCATCTGGATCCGGAAGCAGGAATTCGGCTATGATGAGGATGCCATGCTGCAGTTTATGCTGGATACGATCCGGGAAAAAGGACTGATTTCATGAGCCTCTTCCCGTCAGCAGAGCTGCAGATTTCATGATAAAAATGGGCTGACCCGAAAAGAAAGGATGACCCGCATTTTGACACAGGAAAAAATGTACTCCATATATGAAAAAATCGGAATCAGCGAACCGGTTTACCGGTACGGGGAAGAGGTTCTGCAGACTCTGACAGACCGTTTCCGTGAAATTGACCTGACGGCGGAATACAACCAGCTGAAGGTCATACATGCCATGCAGAAAAACCATGTGAGCGAAGCGTGCCTGTATCCTTCAACCGGATACGGTTACAATGACATCGGCAGGGACACGCTTGAAAAAGTGTATGCCGATACCTTCGGGACTGAGGATGCCCTGGTGCGTCCCCTGATCGCCTGCGGCACGCATGCCCTCGGCATTGCCCTCGCCGGAAATCTCCGGCCGGGAGATGAGCTGCTCTCGCCGGTCGGAAAGCCGTATGATACCCTCGAAGAAGTCATCGGCATCCGTCCGTCCCGCGGATCGCTGGCGGAATACGGCGTCACCTGGAATCAGGTAGACCTGCTTCCCGATGATTCCTTTGATTATCCGGGAATTGAAGAAGCGCTGCGGCATCCCCGGCTGAAAATGGTGACCATTCAAAGGTCAAAGGGGTACCAGACGAGGCGCACGCTATCCGTAGCGCGGATCGGCGAGCTGATCCGGTTTATCAAAGAACGGCGTCCGGATGTCATCTGCATGGTCGATAACTGCTATGGTGAATTTGTGGAGACAACCGAGCCGTCAGAAGCCGGAGCGGATCTGATCGTCGGATCTCTGATTAAAAATCCCGGAGGCGGACTTGCACCGGTCGGCGGATACATCGCCGGCAAAAAAGAGTATGTGGAAAATGCCGCATACCGCATGACTACGCCTGGTCTCGGCCGGGAAGTGGGACCGTCGCTCGGTCTTAATGCTTCCTTCTATCAGGGCTTTTTCCTGGCCCCGACAGTCACTGCATCTGCCCTCAAGGCGGCTGTTTTTGCAGCAAATCTGTATGAGAAACTCGGTTTTCCCGTTGTGCCGGACGGAACCGAATCCCGGCACGATATCATTCAGGCCGTCACCCTGGGAAGTCCGGAAGGCGTCATTGCCTTTTGTAAGGGGATTCAGGCCGCCGCGCCGGTAGACAGCTATGTTTCTCCCGAGCCCTGGCCGATGCCGGGCTATGATTCCGATGTGATCATGGCTGCAGGCGCCTTTGTACAGGGCTCCTCTATTGAGCTGTCCGCTGACGGCCCCATCAGGCCGCCATATGCGGTATACTTTCAGGGCGGTCTTACATGGCCGCATGCCCGGCTTGGCATTCTGATGAGCCTGCAGAAGCTGTGCGAAGCCGGTCTGGTGAGTCTGCCATGAGCCGGGGCGGAAGAGAAGTATGCATAATAGGCGGCGGCGCCTCCGGACTGACCGCCGCCATTGCGGCTGCCAGAGCGGGAGCCGCCGTTACCGTGCTGGAGCAGAACGACCGGCCCGGCAGGAAACTGCTGGCTTCCGGAAACGGAAAATGCAATCTGACCAATCTTCATCTGGATCCCGGTGCCTATGATACCGATTCCCCGCAGCTTCTCCGGAAATGTCTGGAGCGTTTTTCTGCTGCGGATACCCTTCGTTTCTTCCGGGACATCGGGCTTGAGATCCACGACAGAGATGGCTGGGTCTATCCTGTCACAGATCAGGCGGGATCCGTACTTCAGCTTCTTCTGATGGAGGCTGAAGGCCTGCATGTGCGAATCAAGACACAGGAAACCGTACAGGCTGTCACGCCGGTATCGGCACCGGCCGTACATCATCCGACAAAATCTGTCGCAAAATGGGAGATCCGTACAGCCGGGTGGACCTATCATTCAGATGCGGTCATACTCGCATGCGGCAGCCCGGCTTCCGCTGTGCGGGGATCGTCCGGCGATGCCGCCCGGCTGGCCGCCAGCCTCTCTGTGCCATACACCTCTTTTCTTCCCGCCCTCGTTCCGCTGAAAATCAAAGGCAGGCTTCCACAAAAGTGGTCAGCCGTCCGCGTGCGCGGATCCGTAAGTCTGTATATTGACGGTATGCTTTCCGGCAGCGACACTGGAGAATTGCAGCTGACTGAAAACGGCATCTCCGGCATTCCGGTATTCCAGATCAGCCGTGCAGCCGTCCGCGCCGCAGAGGAGGGAAGAGAAGTTGCCGCAGAGATCAGTTTCCTTGCTGATTATACAGAAGAAGAAGCAGAAGCGCTTCTGCGGCACAGAAAAGAAAAACGGCCGGACCGAAACCTGGCCCAGATACTGACGGGACTTCTTCCGGACCGCATCATCACCGTCATCACTGCTGCAACCGGCAAAGACTGGACACCCGAAAAAGCAGCCCGGCTCATCACACATTTTACCGTTCCGATTGCCGGAGCCGCCTCCATGCGGCAGGCGCAGATCTGCTCCGGAGGCATCCTGCTGGGGGAACTGACGGACAATCTTGAGAGCAGGAAGTATCCGGGACTGTATATCTGCGGCGAAGCGCTGAATGCTGCCGGGCCCTGCGGCGGGTACAATCTGCAGTGGGCCTGGACCAGTGGGTGGATTGCAGGGTCTGGAGCTGGGTCTGGAGCCGGGGCGGTGACAGAGGCGGTGGCAGGGGACGCTCAGATGTCCGCTGCTCCGCCGGCCCGAGCCTGCTCATCTAACCTGCCCGGGCAAGACCCGGCCAGCTAAGATTCGACCGGTCTCGGACACGTACTCGCCGGATGCGTCCATATGAGCGTCCCCTGTCCCCGCCCCGAATCTATTCCTCAAAGCTGCCATGGCATGATCCGGAATGCTAAGATTCGGCCAGTCTCGGACACGTACTCGCCGGATGCGTCCATATGAGCGTCCCCTGTCCCCGCCCCGAATCTATTCCTCAAAGTTGCCATGGCATGATCCGGAAAGCTAAGATTCGGCCGGTCTCGGAAAGGTTGTGTCATTTTAATATGGTTTTAGATAACAGCCTGCGCGGACAGCAATACCGGGGGTCCCGAATTTCGGAGGGTACATGGAAGATCTTGGCTTCCCGCAGTTCCCGACAGTGAACGGCGGCTCACAGCACAGAAGACAGCCATTCACTCAAACCACGAAGTGAGAACGCCTTCAGCACCCTTCCGGTTCCGAAGGGAACTCCGGGAAGCTTAGAACTTCCTGTGCCCGGAGAACCTGAGGGACAGACGGTATTGCTGTCCTGCAGGCGTCCGTAAAAAAATAAGAGCATTAGCAGATGTAAAGGAGCCCCCATGCTTCAGCTCTCCAACATAAAAATGCCTCCCGGCCATACCATGGATGACCTGCAGGAAATGATCCGGCAGGCACTTTGCGTGAAAGAGGGCGAGATTATCTCCTGGAAGATTGCCAGGCGCTCTCTGGATGCGCGTAAGAAGGGACAGGTTCATTATCTGTATACAGTCTCTCTGGAAACTTCTGATGACAGAGCTGTTCTCCGCCATTTCCGGGGGAAGGCAAAGGGTCGTCACCGACCGGCTGCTTCTGCTGCCATACGGCTGCAGGGCGGAATCGGGCTGGAGAAGGCTGAACCTTCTGTTTACCGTTTTCCGGAGCCGGGAGAGAAGACGCTGCGGCACAGACCTGTTGTCATCGGCAGCGGTCCCGCAGGGATGTTCGCGGCCTGGATGCTGGCTGCACACGGCTATCGCCCTGTTGTGCTGGAAATGGGAGATCCTGCTCCGGAACGGCTGAAAAACATTGAAAAATACTGGGAGACCGGCATTCTGGACCCGGATTCCAACGTCCAGTTCGGTGAAGGCGGTGCGGGTACCTTTTCAGACGGCAAGCTGAACACCGGCGTGAAGGATGCCGCCGGCAGGAACGCAGAGGTTCTGAGAATATTCGTACAGGCAGGCGCACCGGAGGATATCCTGTATGAGGCCCGGCCGCATGTGGGAACGGATGTCCTCAT
>CADBNA010000261.1 GCA_902795835.1 uncultured Lachnospiraceae bacterium
CTCCCGTCGTCCAGCACCTTCAGCATACCGCTGGCTGCCACGCAAGCGCAGGCGAAGGCCTGGAAGCGCTCCTCCTCGCTGAAGTCAAGCATATATCCGGCTGCGATCGCGGCGCCCAACGTCCCGCAGGTGCCGGTGGCATGATAGCCCATGGCCTTGTGGCCGGGCTGGATCGAGACCGCCATGGTGTAGCTGGCCTCATAGCCGATCACAGCAGCGCGAAGCATCTGGTCAACGCCAATACCATAGCGCTGCGCCAACGGCAGCAGGAGGCTGAAGATGGGGCTGCCCAAATGGATGATGCCGCTGTTGGTCCCGTCGTCAAAGTCCAGCGCATGACCGTTGAGCCCGTTGAGAAACACAGCTTCTTTCAGGGCCAGATCCCTTCCGGTGCCGACAGCGCGAAAGCGTCCCGGCTCCGGCTGGGCAAAATCCCAGTATTTTTCCAGTTTGTCCTTCTGAAAGGTCGCGCCTGCACAAGTCACAGCCAGGTAATCCAAAAGGCTGCGCCGGGCTCTTGCCATGACCTCGTCAGGTATGGGGCAGGCGTGTAGCTGCTCTAATGCAGCCATATATTCGATCGACTTGTTCAAACGCGTCTCCTGTCCATTTGCAAGCCCGCTGCGGCAGAGAGACTTCGTTTATCTCCTCTGCTGGAATGCAGGCTTGCTCTGTTTCTGTCTATCGTATCGTTTTTATTTTTCGCCTTCGTCCTTGGCGCTGTGTTTATCGGGCGTCAGGGCCTTTTCGCCGGCCAGATACATGGTCAGCAGGCCAAAGAGGATCAGGATCGTGGAAGCCTTGATGATCACGGGGATAAAGGTCTTGTAGATCCAGGTGCAGATATTCGTCGCCGTCTCGCCGCCGATCAACAGAGCGATCAGGTAGCCGAAGAAGGTCAGGCCGACCGCGAAGAGAACGATCTCGATACCATACCCGAAAATGATCTTGAAAATGTCCGAAATCTTCTTAAGCTTTTCTTTCATGGTCGTTCCCTCCTTACAGGCCCAGGATCGGCAGCCAGCCCATCAGCACGATCACTTCCATCAGGAACTGGGCGGCCACCCACCACAGATTGTTTTTGAACGTCTTGCCGAATTCAGACCCAGCCAGGGACATGCCAGCGTACATTCCCAATCCCAGAGGCGGGGTGATGCCGCACATGACGCCGCAGATGCAGGGCAGCATAGCGGCGGCCAGCACCGGGTTCACGCCTTTGGCCGCCAGGATGGTGATAAACACCGGTCCAAAGATAACGACCAGGGAGGAGCCGGGGATCACCATGCCCAACAGGCAGGTGATCAGGCAGATAAACACGACCAGGCCAAACTTGCCCATGTTCATGCCTTCCATGAATACCAGCATCTCATCGGTCACGCCCAGATCCGTGAACATGGCGCCGATCATGTATCCGAACACGCACACGCCGATGGCCGGAGCGATGGTCTTGATACCGTCGGCAAACATCATGGCGATGGCGTGAGGCGTGCACTGTTTCTTGTCCTTGGCGATGATCACCGCGTAGATCGAGGCGAGACCGCCGATGAAGATCAGCAGGGACGAGGACATGTACTTGGCGCCGTCCTTGCCGAGCCGGTCGGTGAAGAAGGTGGACTTAAAGAAGTAATCCAGTACGAAGGGCAGCAGAATGATGACGGGCAGCAACAGACCTTGCCAGCCCACGCGAAAGGTCTCCTTCAGGCTAGGCAAATCTTCCTTCGCCATGGGCGCGACCTTGTAATACTTGCAGAACAGGAAAACCATGATCAGCCGCTGCAGCACGAACCAAAGGGAGCAGCCCCACAGGACGATCCAGAACTCCGCCTGGCTGATGAAGCCCTCGCCGTAAGCTGCCATGCCGGTCAGCGCGCCAAGCGCGGCGGTGATGTTCCCGCTGGGCGGGATCATATTGCCCAGATAGCTGGCGTTGGACTCAATGTTGGCGGCAAGTTCGGCAGGAAAGCCGGACTTTTTCATCGCCGGGATCGTAATGCTGCCTGTTGCCATCACGTTGCCCGGACCGGAGCCGGACAGGGCTCCCATAAACGCGCTGGCTACCACAGATACGTAGCCCGCGCCGCCGGTCACGCGCCCCAGCAGGGCGAGAATGAACGCGATGGCGCTGTCGATGACTTTGGTCTTCGTCAGCAGAATGGACATGGCGCAAAAGGCTGTCATCGAATACAGCAGCGAAGTCTTCAGGCCCATATTGATGTAGCCTCCCACACTGCCCCATGTGCCGGTGATCGTCAGCAGGATAATGAAACTGATCAGAACAGCCTCATAGACCGGTCTTTTCAGCAACAGGAACCAGACGATGATCACCACAAGCATGATCGCCAGGTAAGTTAATGCAGCTGGCATGGTGTGTATACCCTCTCTTTCTATATGTTGTTTGTTTCCTCCTACTGTCTATTTTTCAAGCGCATCCATCAAATAACGGACTCCTACACTCTCCGGGGCAAGTTTCTGTATACCCGGGACGGAATTTGCTTCGATCATGACCCAACCCTGTGTCGACAAAGCCGGATCCCCTTCCGCGCTCATCATGAAAACGCCTTTTCCCCCGACGATTCATCCTGTTTAACGATAAATCGACTATGCCAGTCCGTAAAAGCTTCCAGAGATTCTGGCCCTGAAACGGGGATCAGTTCTCTATGGTAAAACTCCTTGAATACTCGATAAGTCTCATCTTTGTGAGAGGTGAAATAAAAATGCTCAAAAAACAAGCGGATAATACTCGTTTGCATTAATGCTCAAAGCTAACGGGAGAATAGAATATTGGTCAGGATCTTTTGCGTTCAGAAGGTGAAAACCCTTTTCCGCGCGCATACTTATACGCAACATTGTTCGTCTCCATTTCCTTTGAAACGCTTTTCTTTATCGTATACCAAACAGAAGCCGCAAAAGCACCCGCTTTCGCAGCGCCCCTGCTTTAGGCAAGCGCCTGCTTTCCCGTTATTCAATCTCTCTTTTCACGTTGATGCCTACTCAATACAGCTTAATATCCATGGGATCGCACGTTCGATTATCTCCTCGATACTCGAACAAATCATTTTTTCTATTTTTTGAGTAGTCTCCACCTTTTCCTTTGCAAACACTACAAGTCATTTTGGTATTGCTTCTCAAAGCACGTGCCTAGTTTATATACAGAATTGACGCACTTAAGCTCATGCCCACGCTCAATCTCACCATCCGAGCTTCCAACGACTTCGTGCCCTCCGAAAACGATGGTTAACATATATCGTTGTTTATGTTGAAGCTACACAGACATAAAGCCGCCCGGCAGAATCGCTGACACCGTTTATAAGGATCCGGTCAGCTGGATCTCTACCGTAATACCAAGAAACAATCATTTTCAGACAAGCTCTGGCAGCAGGTCTCTCCTCATGATGTCCCTGCCATTGATATCAACGACCTTAACGTTTTCGAGGATCGTCCTCTCTTTTCTGTTGAATTCCTCCACACTGTCCGCAACGATATTCATCCCGGCGATACGGTCGCTGCTGCTGTTGGCTCCATGCATTTCCGTCCCCTTGATGCGTACTGGGTGAAACTCATTAATCAGGCCCTGCTCCTCCATCTTGTCAAAGCCCTCAAAATGATCAAATATGCCGGGCTGACAATAGATAAAGTCGTTGACCACGATCTTATGGCCCATATCCTTCAGGCGTAGATCCGGCTCCATGCCGAGTGTGATATCAATGGTAGCCGTGATCACGTCCACCCCGCAGGAGTATTTGATCAGCAGCCACTTCATATTGCCGCCTGTTCTCGCGCAAAACTCCAGAACGGAGACTCTCTCTTCGTTATTCAGAAGTTGGATCAACAGCGGTGCATTTACCAGTCCAAAGGCATCCGCGATCTTCTGTGCGATCTCTTCGATCTGTTGAAGTACCGCCTCAGGAGCCGCCACCGGATACCGTCCTCTGAAGATCACGAAGCGATCCTCATAGCGGATCTTTTCGCTGTTGGTCACCGCCAGAATGTGTGCCTTGCCATTGACCACGAATGCGTCGACGCTGATCTCGTCCCCGGAGAAAAACTCCTCTACGATCACCCCGCCGCTGCGGCTGATCTGTCTTGCTTCCTCGTAATAGCGCTTCAACTCTTCCAGGTTTTCTGCTTTCCGCACACCGCGGGAGCTGTACGCGTCCACCGGTTTGACCACCAACGGGTAACGCAGGGTGGAAACAACATCCAAATCCAGCTGCTTTGATTCAACATAATCCGTAGTCGGGATGCCGGCCTCTTTGAAGATTCTCTTCATACGGATCTTATCCGATACATCCTGAGCTGTTTTATAATCGATATAGCAAGGTAGACCAAGAAGCTCTGAGACCTCCGCCACCACAAGCAGGACCTGATCAGCACAGACCGTAAGCAGGAAGTCCACTTTTTCTGTGACCGCGATATCTTTTATCGCCTCGATATCAAAGATATTGACGTTATAAAAAATGTCCGCATACGGTCTGGCGACCGCATTCGGGCTGCCATCCGCCAAAACCGTGGTGATTCCGCGGCTTTTCAGCTGTTTGATCAATTCGATCTGTGGAACACCGCCTGCGATAACGAATGCTTTCATATGGTTCTGTCCCCTTTTTGTGCTGTTCTTTGCACTTTCTGAAATTCTCATCCATTTGAGCTGCAAGTCGATTGGCCGACCAGTGGGAAATCTTCGTGGCGGTGTCAATCGTCGCTTGTATGTATACTTGACATGCTCTTGTTTACAGCAGCTGGTAGTCTGTATCACTTAACTGTAATGACGAAACAATATTTCATCCTGTAAGTCGGCGAACACAAGCAGGCTGGCGTTTGTATCAACAATAATTATGACATCAATAAACGCAACAAACTATTGGATATCTTCTGCGTCGACTACTGGCCGTATACAGTGTTAGCAACATCCATCTGGTTCCATTGAAAGGCTTTTTCGCCAGCCCGTTCATAGTACCCGTTCATCAAAAAGACTACATAATACAGCATATAAAATGTACCATGGGTATGAGCAGTAAAGAATGAAATTCCTATAATGATAACCGTGATCCAATAATAAGCTCTTTTCAGTCGGAGCAAGCCCCGTCCGTAGAACCAGTAGGTAAAGAAGACCCCGATCAGTCCCCACTTAATGTATGTTGCGTAAAAACCGGCCAGGTTGAAATCAAGCGTGCTGGAAACATTGGCTCTGCCAAACAAAACGGCACTGCCAGTGATGGTTCTGATATAATTCCTTGCCAATCGAACCCGACCATCAATGGCATTCGTTCCCTCGGTATCCATGATAATCCGGTTTACGCTTCTATGAAAGACCGGGACAAAAGCATACGCAAGGATCAACAGCACAATAATCGCCACAACAGCAATTGTTGTGCGCAAAGAAAAAACCTTCCGCAGGTCGACGCGTTTTCCCGCTGGTGTATGCCTGTACACCAGGAGATACAGAGCCCACAGCCCTATCACGGCTACGATACTGAATCCGGAAGTCGATAAAAGCATCGCGGACGAGATCAAGATAGCCTTATTCCTTCTCCACTTTGTCATTCCGGGAGTCAAAACGAGCAAACACAGGACCGGAAAGCTGTACAGGAACAGATGCGACGGCTCAAGAAAAAAAGCAGCAGGTCGGTAAAGCCTATTCGAGGCGGTGGTCATCTGGGAATGGCGGATCCAGATTGCATTCTGGTTGACCAGCAGGCTCAGGGGGCACAG
>CADBNA010000262.1 GCA_902795835.1 uncultured Lachnospiraceae bacterium
GACTGCCCCGTATGGATACGACTGCCTGGTCCCCGGCGCGCTGTGTCTGTACGGAAAGGTTCACGGTGGCATCTCCGCAGACAGAGTGTTCCAATGCCGATCCCGCAATACGGGACAGGGAAAGAGCAGGAATGACACATTCGCCGGCCTTTTCATCAAACTGCAGGGACAGCACGACTTTCTGTCCGCAGAACGAAGAAAGGCAGTCTCTGTATAACGCAATAAAATCCGTTTCCTCATGCATCCGGATTTTCTGCCCGTCCCTCTGCCGGTAAATACGCAGCAGCTGCACAAGCCGCTCATATTTTTCTTCGATTTCTCTGTTGTCTTCCAGGACCGCCAGGGAATGGACCGTATTAATGGAATCTCTCAGGAATTCAAAATTCATCTGATAAGACAGTTTTTCTCCCCAGAGCCGGCACAGGGCAGACCGTCTTTCCCGGATCCAGTTTTCCATCGGGTACCACTCCCCCAGATGCCGCAGCAGATCCATTCTTTCATAATATGCCTGGATGTTTTCCTGCAGGGCGGCCGCGTAAACGGTCAGAAGGTCTTCCGCAAATGCCGGGAAAACATCCTCCTCTGTCTCCGAAGAAGCAGTCGCGGCCGGAGACGTTTTCATCAGAAAAACGCCGCCCCAGTAATGCCGGCCCAGAAACAGCGGTACTGCAAGGTAATATCTTCCCGATTCATCCGCGAACAGAAATCCTGCACATCTGCCTGTCCTGTTTTTCAGGACGGAGCGCGAAAACTCTGAAAAAAACGGGAACTCCTGTATGTTTTCCGCTGACGGATCGGGGAGTGCTCCATGCGAATGGATAAAACACCTTCCGGTGCTGTCAAAGCAGGCGCAGAATAAACTGGTTACGGCAGCCAGTTCATTGACTGTCTGCCGTATATCCCCATACGATGCCCCGTCCATACGGTCTCCGATGGAATCCGGCATCAGATTTCTGATTTCATTCATCGCTTTCTATCACGGAACAAACCCGTTCCTCCCGTATCACTCCGGACTCTCCATCTCTGCCAGCACCTCCTGAAGGACACGGTTTGCCAGCCTGAAAAGCTCTGCCGCGCCTTCCAGTTTGACAGCCTGAACCGATTTGCCGCTGTCATTGAGCATGCCGACCGTATCCATCAACTCTGTCAGATGGCTTTCGTTGTGATGATACATATACTTCATCATGGCCAACGCCCTTGCGGAATCGCCAGATTCGCCGCTATCAGATGAGTGATCATGCGTGTGCTGATGATCCCCGTCATGGTCATGACTGTGCGTGTGTGTCCAGGTATTCCCGTTCTCATCTGTATGTGTGTGCTCATGCTCATGAGCATCTTCTGTGTTTGCCATCTCAGGCTCTCCTTCTTCTGCCTTGCACTCCTCTGCTGCAGCCGCCGAATTTATGTAAGAATCTCCCAGGACCAGCCCCAGCAAGCCCTCAAGCAGTATCTCTTCCCGCTTCTCCGGCAGGTCATCATGGCCGGCCCCTTCCACCTTCACCAGGCGGGCGTCCGGGAACTGCTCCAGGGCCTTTTCGATATAGACTGCAGGTACCAGCTCGTCTCTGTCTCCGTAGTAGATAAGGACCGGTCCCGGATACCCCGGCATGAGTTCATAGATGCTGACCTGGTCCAGATCCGTGACATACCGTCTGCCCAGATTCATATTGCGGACACGGAAACGCTCCGGGATCTCCCTGTCTCCGAACATCTGCTCCCTCAGGTCCTCCAGCATGAAGGCCGGGCACAGCAGCAGCATGCCGGCAATTTTTACCGTCCGCAGTCCGGCAATCATGGTCGCCACATAGCCGCCCTGGCTCATGCCCATCAGGTAAATCCTGTCCGGATCCACTTCCGGCAGCTCAAGCATCTTTTTCAGGACTGTCTGCAGGTCAGCGGCCTCCGTCATGACGGACATATCGGTTGAAGCCCCGTCACTGCGGGAATCCGGTGAGCCGCCGCAGAAGTCAAAGGCACAGACGGCAATCCCGTGATGCGCCGCTTCCGCATGATCGATCACCTGGGAGCAGCTCCCAAAGGGATGCACCCATACCACCAGGGGGAAGGGACCATTACCCGCCGGCGTGATCATCTCACAGAATATTTTTTTGTCGCCCCTGCTGCAGCTGAACATTCTTTTCTTTGTTTTTTCAGCATTACTGAACACTTCTGCACCCCCTGTCCGTTCCTGTCCAGACGTTCCGCCTTTACATCTGCATGTCTGTATTGCTGTGGACCGGTTCTGTCCCCCTCAGCTCTCGATCAGCTCGATGCTTTTAAGGACAAAATCCGTACCACTGATCATCTTCTTGTTCCGGCTGCCGCATCTTGGACAGACACCCCTCTGACGCACAACATCGTACATGGCATGGCATTCACTGCACAGGCCTCTGGCCGGTATAATGGTATATATCAGTTCGCTGCCCCTGCAAATCTCACTGTTGTCAATGACGACCGGATAGTATTTGTCCAAAAAGACCGGAAGGATCCCGGAGAGTTCTCCTACTTCTGCGCGGATCGCCCGGACACGCTGGCATCCGTTGTCTGCCGCGGTTTTTTCCGCCTGCTTTACTATTTTGTGCAAAACACCGATCTCATGCATATCCTGTATTACCGTTCCGGTTTTCCTGTCATTTCATCTATGATGTGATTCAGCAGGTCATCATAGTCTGCATGATCCCGTATGGTATTGCCGTCTCCGGTCATTTCGCCGACGACACTGTTTACAATGTCTTCAATGGAACGATCCGCTCTGGAAGCATCCCTTTTTTCCTGCTGCGGGGCAGCTCCTGCCGCCGCCATAAAGGCCCCGATATCCTCCAGCAGATGGCTGACAAGTTCTTCGTACTTCACGCCCCAGACATCATACTTTTTCGAAAGGCTGATGGCGCCGAATCCACACCTCTCCACACACAGACCGCAGCCGATGCACAAGGTCTCATCCACATAGGCCGCTCCGCAGCGCAGGCATTTGCGCGCTTCCTGCAGAGCAAGAGCCTCACCGGCTGCCGCATCCAGCATCTGCCCGCCTTCCGTGCGGAAAGCTGTCCTGAACGGCGTTCTGTTGTAGTCCCGGACCTCCGGTTTCTTGCCGTCTGCGCGGTAAAGTTTCCGATCCCGGCCAAATACCAGGTTGTGGCCCGGCCATACAAAACGATGAATAGATTCCGCCGCTTCCTTCCCGGCGGCAATGGCATCTATTACAGAACCGCCGCCGTACCAGGCGTCACCTCCCACAAAGATGTCCGGCTCTGCGCTCTGGTATACCTCAAAAGGCGTGGGCACATGATAGGTTCCGGCAGGATCGCCGGCGGACGGCGCTGTCTGATATGTAGTCACCTCCGTCACGGGAATCGTTACGGCTGTGAGGTCTCTGTTCAGGGTCACCTTTGAGTCATCGAGAAGCGTGCCCCACTCGATGACCTGTTCCCCGGCCAGCAGAACGGTATCGCAGGGAACCTCAATCATCTGACCGCCGCTGGTGAAAACGGCGCCGCATACCATATTGTTCTTCGTCAGGATCCTGCAGAGATTCATTCCGCCTCTCACCCTGACGCCTTCGTATCCGGCTTCAGCGATGGTCTCCTGATCTGCGTACATCTCTTCCGTCTTCCGGGCACTGAACAGAGAGATCTGTGACTCTTTCAGCCGGACGGCTGTCCTTGCCACGTCAAGAGCAATGTTCCCGCTTCCGATGACGACTGTGCGTTTCCCTAGGTGTACATGTCCGCCAAGATTGATTTTCTTCAGAAAATCCAGTCCGGACAGAACGCCGTCCGCGTTTTCACCCGGAACCCCCGGCTTCCTGATTCCCTGAGCGCCGATCGCAATATAGAATGCCTTAAAACCCATGTCCCGCATCTCCGGGATCGTCAGGAATTTGCCGATCTCCGCCCCGGTCTCGAACCGGACGCCGAGATCCCGCAGCGCGCCAATCTCCTTTTCCAGGATGTCCTTGCGGTACCGGAAGTCGGGTGTTCCCAGGGTCAGCATGCCGCCCAGACGGGTTTCTTTTTCATAGACGGTGACCTGATGTCCCATCTGCGCCAGGTAATAGGCGCAGGACAGGCCGGCCGGTCCGGAGCCGATTACAGCCACTTTTTTTCCCTCCCGGAATTCTTTTTCCGGTGTCCAGGAAAGGCCTTCAGCCTCTTTGTCCAGGATAAGGCTGTTAATGATATCCATCCGGACCGGTCCGTCTTTTTCTGCGCGGGCACAGTGCGCCTCACAGGCCCTGCCGCAGACCGATCCGCAGACAGAAGGGAATGGATTGTCCTTCTTCATGAGGGCGACCGCTTTTTCATACTGTCCATCCCGGATCAGCTGCAGATAGCCCTGTACGGAAATATGAGCCGGGCAGTCCGTCATACAGGCGGATGTGCCGGTCTCCGATACAACATGCTTCCATTCGGTCAGCAGCTCGTGATTCGTCGGGTGCTCGTCATAGCCGGGCACGCCGGGAATCAGGGCCGGCCGGATGGCGGACTTGTCGCAGTTCCTGCGGGACAGGCGGACGGCATTGATCATGCAAACATCTGTGCAGGCACCGCAGGCCACACAGGCTTTTTCATCCACCCTTGCCCGGTAGTTGGAAGAAACGGCATTGGGGCTGTTGGTATACCAGGCCGTACGGTAGGCGCCGCAGGTCGTATACTCGCAGTTGCATATGAAGATAGATTCTTCTTTTCCGTCTATATTGATGATCTCATGAGCATAACCGCGTCTCTCCGCCTCCCGCAGGATATCGTAGGCTTCTTCCTTTGTAATCCTTCGTGCCTTTCCCAGGCGGATACAGCTCTCCGCGAGGACGCCCAGATGTATGCACCACTCGCCCTCCAGGTCATGCCCGCCTTCGCCGTTCTGCATTCTGGTGTACCGGCATTCACAGGATGCAACGGCCAGGGACGGCGCGTATTTTTCTACCCAGTAGCTGACTTCTTCCGGGGCAGCCCGTCTGGGCTCGTTCCGGATCGCAGCTTCCACAGGCAGAGTCCGTACCAGCCCCTCTCCCATGCGGATAAAGCGGCTCACCGCATCGGATGTGTCGTCTATATATTTGTCGAATGCATAGGCCAGCTGGGGATGCTTTTCCGTATCTGCCGGACGGAAGCAGGCACACTCCATGCTTCCCGGAACAAAAATGGGAAGGTTGACCCGATCTACGCCGTCCTTATCGGTCTCGTAATAAACGACGCCGGCCTTTGCCAGTCTGAAACAGATCTCCGCCGTCTCCTCTATGCTTTTGCCGATCCGCGGCGCCAGTTCCTCCACATAGGTAGGCACGCGCAGCTCCAGCGCAAGGGCAGCATCAATCATATCTTCATCCGGCATAAGAGTGTCCAGATAGATGTACTCCACACTTTTTTCCGTAGGCTCTGCGTTAAAGCAGTTCATATGAGTAACCAGCTTCAGCAGTTTTTCTTTCCTGTTCATACGGCCCTCTCCTCTGCACTGCAGTTCTATATCTTCGGGGTTCTATGTATTGCAGATTTTTTGTGCAATTTGACGGAAAGATATGGCAATCCCCCGTAGACTTCTTATATTATGCCACACAGCATTTTTCCAAAGGCTATCCTTCATTGCCATAAACAATACA
>CADBNA010000263.1 GCA_902795835.1 uncultured Lachnospiraceae bacterium
ACGTCCACCCAGCCTTCCGTGGGCACCATGATTCCTGAAACTGCCTTTAAGAGCGTGGACTTTCCCGCGCCGTTCGCCCCGATGATCCCCAGCATGTCGCCGGGCTCCAGAGTAAAGGAGACCTTCCGGTCCGCCCAGAACTCCTTCACCTGATAATTTCCCGTGAGACGGCGCATGAAATATTCTTTCAGACCGATATCCTTGAAATCTCCGGTCATGTAACGGATCGATACTTTCTCCGCCCGGATCGCATATGCCATAGCAATAACCTCAAACATAGTACAGAAACTGCTGGTTGCACTTTTTATAGATCAGCCCTCCGATTATGAGGGCGATGCTCCCGTACAGAAACAGCAGTCCGTGGAACGCCGGAGAGGGAAGGTGCCCCTCCAGCACAGCCACACGAACGTATTTAATGTTGCAGTAGACCGGATTCAGGAGGAATATCCTGCGCACTTTTTCCGGATAGGAATCCACGTTATAAAAGATCGCAGACATGTACATGAGCAGCAGGGTAAACACATCATACAGGTACTGTGTGTCCCGAAAGAACACAAACATCGCGGAAAGGATCATCCCGATCCCGATGTTCAGCATGGTCAGCGTGATGATAGGATAGACGACCGCGAACATGCTCGGGCGGAACGTCACATGGTCCAGCGCCGTAAACACGAAGAACACGATGAGGGTCAGTCCGAAGTTGATGACGGCGGAGACGTTCTTACTGAAGAGGAACATGTACTTTGGCACGTTGATCTTCGTAAAGATGTTTGCGTTCGACATCAGGGACTGCATGCCGCCGTTGGTCGATTCTTTAAAATAAGAAAACATCAGGTTGCCAGCAAACAGATAGGTAGTGTAATGTTCCATGTTGCGCCCGAAAAAGCGTGTGAACACCAGACGCATGACCAGAAGGGTCAGAAGCGGGTTCAAAATGCTCCACGCCATGCCCAAGGCCGTGCGCTTGTATTTCTGCTTGAAGTCACGCTTTACCAGCTCCTCGAAAAGGAACTGATGCTCTTTCAGTGTTCGGATCACTTTTCCCAATGCAGATTCTTTTGATTTCACTGTTTTCTCCCGGAGGTACTCAGTTCTTCTATTTTTTTCAAGACCCGTGCGCAGTTGTTCCTATCATTGAAGCAGAAAAACTCATCGATTCTTTCCCGATATTTTTCTTTTAATCCGCAGCCGGATTCCGCATAATCGATAATGCAGTCGATCGTATCTTCAAGATTATAAAGCACTTCTCCAAAGCCATCTCTTTCATAATCAAAATACCCTTTTTCATACACATGACTGCCGTCAAAAAATCTTTCCCTGTCGAACTGTGTATATATAACAGGTTTTCTGAGATAGGCAAAATCGAATACTGCAGACGAGTAATCTGTTACCATGAGGCTGCTTTCCGCGTAGATCTTCGAATAAGAAGTTTCAATCGGAAAAACAAGGACCCGCGGGTCACAATGAAATCTGTCAATGTACGGCTTCACATTCGGGTGCGGGAAAAAGGCCAGGGTGTATCCCGTCTCCTCCAGTTTTCGGAGAAGTCTTTCTGAACTCAGCAGACTGCTGTAAAATCTGCAGTAATCGCTTTTCTCAAAAGCATCGCCCGCATACCACTGGCTGGTGTCAGCATTCATACCGGTCATCAGGTATTTCCTCCAGGACGGGACGAGCGTGATGATCCTCTTCTCATCCCTGTACAGCCTGTCAAACCTCGGGAAACCCGTCAGCCACACTGTACTCTCCGGATAATCGTACTTTCCGTCCACGATAGACCTGTATTCCGGCTGTGCAGCAGTAACAAACCCGGCGATGTTCTTATTCTGTCTGCGGAGCCAGTTCGACAGATCATCCTTAGTCACTCCGTGCTGCAGGAATACAAATTTCTGATGGATCAGAAGATCCCGCAGCGCTTCGTGGTGCCCGGAAAAAGGGTTCACCATGACTGCATCGGCCTGGGAGGAGATGTTCATATCTGCAATCAGAAACAGCAGTTTGTGCCGGAACGACATTGCGCTCACGCACGGTCCTGTGGATCTCAGCCTTCCGTAATCAGCAGAGTCTTTCCTGATTGCAAACACAGCCTTAACATTCCTGGGCTTATGCTTCATGATATATCTGAACAACACTTCCCCGTTGTCGTCTGCTTTATTATACCTGTCTGACAGGATCCAGAGCTTTTTCCGTTTGAAGGGACTGGCGAAGTGATAATACAGCCTTCCAAAGACTGCTTTCCTTCCGCCCAGAAGGTTTTTTCCCCAGATCTCGGAAAGCAGGCGGAGCTCCTGTGCCGTTCTGGCGGGCCAGGCCGGTTTCAGATCAATATGGAGCGCATCGTTTTTAAAATATATCTTCCGTTCCTGCACATATGCGGCAGCATTCCGGTATACCTTGGAAACCGGAAAAAACTGCCTGACTCTGTTGTTCTTTATCCTGACTGTAAAGCCATTCAATGATATTGCAGGATGTATTACTGCGGATTTCCTTCCGGTCTGGATGACCACCCGGAATCTGACTACTCTGTACAGGTCGTCCCCCAGCCATTTCGAAGGCTGGTTCCCTTCCGGCAGGATACTGCAGCGCACCTTTTCCCGGTTGAGAAGGAAAACAGGTTCTGCTTCCATGTTATCCAGGCCATACAGTTTATAAAAGCCTTCGAAAGTGAGTTTTCCTTCTTCCGGACCAGCTGTCAGGAATTCCCAATCGATCTCCATTTCTGAAGCTTTTCCTACAGCAGTCTCTCCATACCGCAGGATCACATCTCCGTCAGATAACGATGTCTGTGGTTCTTCTCCGTGCTTTAACCTCAGCATTGCATATTTCTGGACGTCGGAAAGCTTCCTCATTCCAAGGATGATCCTGTCTTCGATCTCAAGAAGCGCGGTGCGAAGACGGCATCTGTATTTTTCTACCTCTGCCTCATTATGGCCCAGTGCATCCAGCATCGTACTGTCATGAAAGCCGTTGATCCTCCACTGCAGATCCGACATGATCTCATTCTGGACAAATGCAGGGACATATCCGAATCGTTCTTTATATGTCCGGAACGCCCATTCTGTAAGATATGTAAAATAGTCGTCGTACCAGCCCCTTTTTCTTTTGACTCCCTGGATCAGGCTGGGATTGTTTTCGTTGATTCTTCTCCGGTATAAATATCTGGCAGACGCCACGACCCCGAAAGTCCTTTTTCCCATAAGGATATCGAGATTTGCTTTCATATCCTCGCCGCACACCAGATGGCTGTCAAATTTCATCCGGTCTTTCAGGCTGTGTTTATAAAAGCTGGCGTTGGCAAACATAAGCGTGGCAGTATATTCCGTATCCAGTGAGATCACCCGGTTTCCCTGCTGGAACTTGTAATTCTGCCAGTGTTCTCCATTCCATGCTTCAAAGTAATACACCGGGATCGTACATACATCCGTTTCTTCTTCATGTTCGGTAAAAAAGCTGTATACTTCCGAAAAAGCTTCCGGCGACATTTTGTCATCGGAATCCAGAAAATTATAGTACCGCCCTTCCACATAAGGCAGGCCGGCATTTCTCGCTGAAGCAAGCCCGCCGTTTTCCTTGTGGATCACCATCACGTTCTCCGGGTACTTTTCCTGGTATTCATCGCAGATCAGGCCGCTGTTGTCTTTCGCCCCATCATCCACCATGATCAGCTGGATGCGGGAAAAGCCAATGGTCTGCCTTACCAGGCTCTCCACCGCCTCACGCAGATAATCCGCGACATTATAAACCGGCATTATAACAGAAAAATCATATCTGTATTCTTTTCTTTCCATGGTTCTTTTCCCGCTCTGTCATCAGAGGCCTTTTTTTCTGACACTCTGCTTCAGCACCTTCCCTGTGTGTTTATTGATCCCGTCCGTGAATCGGACGACCTTTTCCGGCATCCCGAGCCGCATCTCCATGTCCATGAGGATGACTTTCGCTTTTCTCAGTTTCGGCACGTCCCCGGACTTAAGCCACGCC
>CADBNA010000264.1 GCA_902795835.1 uncultured Lachnospiraceae bacterium
CTTGTGATATGCGGGATGACAAGACCCACAAATCCAATTACGCCGCTTATGGATACGATAATTCCTGTCAGTATAGTTGAAAGAAAGATCACTATCCATTTCACCTGACGCAGGTTCACACCCAGTGTAATGGCAACATCATCCCCCAGCATCAGGATGTCCAGAGGCCTGTTAAACAGGTAGATAATAAATGCACATACGATAAAACATATAAATCCGTAGTACATTTTTTCCCAGGAAGCTCCGCTGAGCGAGCCCAGCATCCAGTACAAAGCCGACTTTACTTTGTCATTGGACGAGTTTGAGTGATAAACGCAATAGTTTGTAACGGCGGAAAAAAGAGCCGAAACTGCCACACCGCTCAGTACCAGCTGCGTTGAGGTAATGCGGTTATTGATGCTGGCAAAGCGAAGTGCCAGTACCAGAGCGAGCATCGCGCCTATTGTGGCGGCAGCAATGACATTATATTTGCCAAAAAACGAAAACCAGCCAAATAGAATGGCACAGACGGCACCGGCAGACGCTCCCGATGAGATACCAAGCACATACGGGTCTGCCAGGGAGTTTTTTGTGAGAGCCTGCATGAGAATTCCGCAGAGGGACAGACCCGACCCGACTACGAAAGCCAGAAATATCCGGGGCATTCTGAGCGTCCATATGATGGATTCCGTATTCTTTTCCCAGGTAACTAAAAAAACCTCTCTTCGGGATATCCGGTTGACGAGTACTTTTCCGATGACAGACGGGCTGATATTGACACTCCCTACAAGCGTAGAGATTACAAGGGCTATACACAGCAGTACAAGCATCAGACCGCAGAAGGAAAGATACTGTGCCCGTGTTTTTAGCGGAAGAAAAAGCTGAAATGGATTTTTCTGCATGTACAATACCTCATTGGGCTTTTGTATTGTTCAAATCGGAACAAAGTAGTATTGACCCTTATAAGACAAGAAAAAGGGAGCGCGCGGCTCCCTTATGAGAGTTAATAAAAGTATCTGCTTCAGAACTTATCCGGATAGAGATAGGCAGCAATTTGAGCAACAACATCTGCAGAGCCGCTGCTGCCTTCAAGATCGCTCAATTGAACACTATATACACGCTGATTAACTATGGCATCAACATTTGCCAGAGCTTCTTTTTCATAAAGCGCCGCTACAGTCTCTGCTCCTTCTCCGGAATAGTCATTGACTATTATTACCTGCGGATTTCTCTCGACAACCTGTTCCCAGGAAACGGTAGCCCAGGCTTTGTCAATATCATCAAAAATGGAAATGCCGCCTGCAAGTTTAAACATATCTCCGGGCATTCCCTTGCATGCTGTAAAGGGAGCCGAATCCGATTCGGAATCATAGTTGAAAATGGTTACGGGATTTTCATATGCCTCTTCACCGAGAGCTTCCTTTACCTGTTCCAGGACAGCCCGCTTTTCTTCTATGCGCTCTGCGGCAGTATCCTGAACATCGAATATTTTTCCAAGTGTTTCATAATCCTTAAAAAGATCTTCCATAGTGGCAAAATCTGTACATACATTGGGCATATACATCATTATGCCATTTTCCTGGCAGAAATCCTTATTGAAGTAATCCTCACCGAAATCAGAATCCCATCCCATAAGGAAATCAGGTGAAACAGACAGAAGCTGTTCGCGGGATACTCCCTTACGGCCTCCAACCCAGACATTCGGGATCTTTGCCCGGCCGGGGAAATCATGCTCCGAATCTGCGTCGTAGGGTATAGCTGCTATCATGCTGTCCTCGAGACCAAGATCCAGCAGGATGTCAACAAGCTGGTTGCCGACAGCAACAGCGCGGGTAGGAGCTGCTTCGAAAGTTTCTTCCACTTTATCGCCCAGTCCGCTCCGGGCAAGATCTACAGTAATAGTTACAGGCTCATAAGTAGTTTCCGCATAGACGGCCGGACACGCAGCCAGAAGGCAGAGTGCTGTGAAAAGGGCAGACAGTTTCTTCATAGGATATCGTCCTCCTTAAATAAAAAATATAAGGAAAGAATTGAAAAACCACTATGCCGAAGCATAGTGGCCAGACAATATACCCCTTATTGCGGATCATATGCTGACCAAAAACTCGTGGCAACCTATGAAACACAACTGGCAGGTCTCCTGGCTCTCAGCCTTATAAGGATATTTGCTACCTTCCCGTTTCCAGTGGCTCAATCAATAATTCTGATGGCAAATATCCAGCTGATTACAGTGACGAGTTCGCACAGGCCTTTCACCTGTTTCCCTTTTCACCGGTGATATATTATTCCGGCACCAATTGCTTTCCTTGCGCTAGAGTGTAGCATACGGCCTATTCCATGTCAACACAATAATGCGTTAGAACGCTAAAGCAAAAGCGCCGATTATTTCCACCCGGATTTTTCTGACCGGAAGGTCAGTTCATAATTCCATTAAACATTCCGCTCCAGGGGGTTGGCCATCTGAAGTTCCATTAGCAGACAGTTCCAGAAGCCCGTCCGCAATCAGCGCTATATCGGAAAGGGTATTTTCAGACAGACAAATACCATCTTCCGTGGAACCTTCCTTTGCGATCCTGCGCTTTACCAGGTAATCCTCCAGTTCTGCGATATCCTTCCTGATGTAATCCGGAAATCCGGCAGGAAAACGGTTCAGATAGAGCAGGATTTTTGCAATGCGGTTTTCGGAGAGGTCTCTTTCAGCGGCAGAGAGTACCATATCATGGATATACTTTGTGCTGCTTCCATCATCCGCGACGGCAAACGTGACAAACATGGGGATTTTTTCTGAGATGCAGATCAGTTTCAGATCAGTCACAAGTTTCTTCAGCCGCTGTTTATAGGTCTGTTCTTTATTATATACGGCATTCGGATTGTTTTTATTCACTACATGAGCCCTCCTATGGCATGGAAAAGATCAAAAGAGTCTTCGCCTGCATCTGCTCCGGCATCTGCAGGCTGTGGACCGGGTATATGTTCTTCTTCTTTGGAAAAGACAGAGGGGGATGGATTCGGGGGATCATCCCCTTTCTTCCGGGAGGATGTCTCCCTGTGTCCGGAGAGAGAAGATAAGCGCCATGGGCTTTTTTCTTTCTCTCTGATCTCTCCGCATCCGTCTTCTGTTATATTATTTCTGACCGGATGACTGCTTTCTGAGAAAAACGGGAGCAGAAAAGGTTTTTCCA
>CADBNA010000265.1 GCA_902795835.1 uncultured Lachnospiraceae bacterium
AATCGACCAGATCATCAAATGCGTCTGGTGCTTCTTCCGCCTGCGCAGCCGCAAATGGATGAAGAAGATCCGGACCGCTGAGGAACACTTACTTCAGAGTGAACAGGGACTGTCCCGGCGGGCATTCCCTGTTTTTCATCTTTATTCACATGCTTTTCGCCTCTTCTGAAGTTTTGCAGAAAGGCAGCATCGCCGTCAATACCATGGCAGACCGGTATGCCATTCTGGCATAGTCCAGAACAGCTCCAGCCAGCTGCGGAACTTGAGAATGTCATAATTGTTCAGCATATGCAGAATTTGCATTTACATTTCTAATAAATCGAAATAATATATGTTTAGAATCTGAGATGAAACAGTCGGGAGAAAACAGGATATGTACAGCATACTTATTGTGGATGATGAGAAAAATGTTACGGAATCACTGAAGGAATCCATTCCATGGGCTGATCTTGGCGTTGAGAACGTATATACAGCCGGGAATGGCTACCAGGCGCTCGGGATCCTGTCGAACATGTATGTGGATCTTGTGATTGCAGACATACAGATGCCGCTTATGGACGGTCTGGAGCTTGTAAAGGAAATACGCAGCACCCATCCGGGAGTGCGGTGTATCTTTCTGACAGCATATGACCGTTTTGAGTATGCGGTTCAGGCCCTGAAGCTCGGTGCTGACAATTATATTCTCAAGCCTGTTTCCATGATGGAGATGACGCAGACCATCGAAAGCACCCTGGACAATTTGTATGCCGAACGTGAAAGCAGAGACACGGTCTTTCAGGAAAACATGATCCGCAGGTGGCTTAACGGCAATATCAGCAGCAGCGAACTGACGGAAAAGGCATCTTTTCTGCCGGTAAGTGTATATCTGCATAATTATGTAGTAGCAGCTGTTGCCACCACAGACGCCGGCAGCCGGTTTCAGGATTTCCTGGAAAACTGCCGCACCGAGCTCACCGCGAAGTATGACGCCGCTCTTCTGTGTGACAATTATGAGCGGTATGTGTTTCTTGTGGGCGGCAGGCAGATCCTCCAGGAATCCATCCGGGAAATTATCGACAGAACTGTACGCACTGCAGATATACAGGAACATGTAGCACTCGCAGTGAGCCCTGTGGTGACAGACCGCATGAAAGTGCATATGTGCTACAGGAGCGTAACAGAATATCTGAACAAACTGCATGCACCGGCGGACATTCATGGGAGTTATGTGCTGTACTCTGAAACTCCATCTCCCGGGACGGATGTTCTGCAGTCCAGTCTTGTACTGAGCCCGGTTGTAGCCCGTACTGTTGCAATGATCAGGAAGCACTACTCTGAGGGCATTTCCCTGAAAACGGTGAGCAGTCAGATGAATGTCAATACGGCATACCTTGGGTATCTGTTCAAGAAGGAAACGGGGGTCTATTTCAACAGCTACCTGAACGATTACCGGGTTGACCAGGCAGCGGAACTGCTTTGCAGAAGCTCCCATTCCGTCAATGACATAGCCGGAATGGTAGGATTTGCAACCTCCAGCCATTTCATTACCACGTTCAGGAAAAAGTATGGTATCTCTCCCTTGAAATACAGGCTGCTTCATATGGAGGAAACGTGAGGGACTGTCAGATGAAAAAAGAAAAAAAGTCTGCCGGGAAAAAGACAGGGGGAAACCTTTATTCGCTTCTGCTGAACCTCAATATTATCTATACAGTCTTTGCCGTAATCATCTGTGCCATCGCGTGTGTCTTTACCTTCCGCGAGCGACGTCAGCAGGTGATATCCTTACTGGATGCAGCCTTTGTCCGGGTTTGCGGCGAATACAAAAGTATTCTTGATAATTACTGGCAGGTGTATATGCCCATATTTGAGGACAGTGACAATACCTATGAAATTCTTCACAAATACTTCGGTGAAGGGAAAGCCCTCACCTACAATGACAGAGGGAACCTTTATACTGCCCTGAGAGAGATTCTTGTCCGAAACAATGGACTGCAGTTCATCGGACTTTATTCACCGGAGAGGGCAGATAATTATCTGCTGCTGTATTCAGAAACATCTCTGAGTGATGTAAAAAGGTCAGAAAGCCTGATCAGGGAACTTCGGTCAGAGGATCATATCGAGACAAGGCGTCTTTTCCATATACCGGGCCAGGGCACTCTGGATGCTGCCTTATGCGTGATCAGTCCCGCCCCGTACCCGGAGAAATACGGTGTTATTCTGGCGGGTTTTTCCCTCAACTCTTTCAATGTGATTCTGAAAGACATGCTTTCCCTGCCCGAGTCTTTTCGGATCAGGATTCTGCGGGATCATCAGATTGTGTATGACTCAGGGGATGCGTATGACGCGGACATCGGTTTTCAGCCGCCGGATAATGGGACAGGTGTGTATCACAGCGGGGATGACGCCTTCTATTACAGAAGCGCCTATGCCGGGGACAATCTGTCTGTCGGATATTATTCGGTCATGCTGAGCGAACTGAACAGACTTGGAAATGCGCAGACGATGAAGATTATTCTGGTGTCCATGGCAGTGTGGATCCTGTCCATGATCGTCCAGCTGTTTATTCTCAAGTTCGCCCTTCGCGGTGTATCTGTTATTCAGAGCGGACTGAACCGGATGAATGACAATGCACCGAACTATAAGCTTCCTGACAATCTGTATGGAGAGCTGTCGCAGATTGCTTCAGAGATCAATGAAATGAGTGACCGGCTGGATGAGCATATGCGCAAGGCATACTATTATGAGCTGAAGGAAAAGGACGCAAGAATGGCAGAGCTTCAGGCATCCTTCAATCCTCACTTTCTCTATAACACGCTGGAAATGCTTCGCAGCAAGAGCTACGCAAACGGGGATGAAGAAACATCGGAGCTGATTGCACAGCTGTCGGCACTGTTCCGCGGCCTGATCGGAAATCGGACATTCATTTCCCTGCGTGAGGAACTGGCGTTTGGATCGCGGTATTTTGCGCTCCTGAACGCGAGGTACGGAGACTCGGTGGAAGTGGAGTACGATATTGATAATGAATGGCTGGATCTTGGGATTATCCGGAATACTTTTCAGATCATCATCGAGAATTACTTTGTTCACGGGTTCGAGGAGGACAAGGAAGACAAGTATATTCATATCAGTGGAGTTTCCGAGGATGGCGATGGCATCTGTTTTATCGTTGAGGATAATGGCAGAGGCATGGATGATGAAGCGCTTGCCCGGCTTCAGCGCAGCCTTCTGGAGCCGATCGGTCAGGAAGAGAAAAGCTATGGCCTCAAAAATCTCAGTCAGCGAATAAAACTGTTTTATGGAGATAACTATGGGGTTGCGGTCGGCCACAGTGCGGACGGTGGACTGCGTGTGGAAATCCATATGCGCAAAATGCGTGTGGATGACAAAACGCGGCCTTCTATCGGCAAAGAAGAGCAGGCAGACAAAATCCTGGGCCCGCTGATCCAATAAAAGTGGGATTTGCGCAATAATCTGCGGATTGTCGAAATTGACATTGCTTTTCCATCTCTTTAGATTTAAATGCATACAGAGCTGCATGAAAACTGAGGAGGAGGGAGAAACATGAGCAGAAATCTGGACCATTTCAGAGAAAAAATCCGGGAGGGAAAACTGGCCAAAGGTTTTTTTGTGAATTTCAGCGACAGCATTGTGTCAGAAATAGCGGGGCTTGCAGGCTATGACTATGTATGGATCGATGCGGAGCATGGTCCCCTTGACCGGCAGGAGATTCTCCATCACATTATGGCAGCCCAGGGAAGCGGCTGCTGCGCGTTTGTCCGTGTTCCCATTGCCGATCCTGCATACATGAAAGCGATCCTGGACATGGGGCCTGATGGTCTGATCTTTCCGTTCACCAACAACCGTGAGGCCGCTGAGCGCGCTGTAAGAGGCTGTGTCTATCCAAAGGACGGCGGTGTCCGCGGCCAGGGACCGCTTCGCGCCATTGATTATGGAATCATGCCGGAGATGGAATACATCAGCAGCGTCAAGGAACGGGTATTCAAGATCATGCAGATTGAGACGATTGAAGGCTATGAGAATCTTGACGAAGTCATGGACGTGGACGGCGTTGACTCGATTTTCATCGGTTCGGCAGATATGAGCCGCTCCATTGAGGGCTACAGAGGCGAAAAGCACTATGTGCTTCAGGACATATATAATGATATCTGCCGGCGGGTAAAGGCACGGGGGCTGATCCTCGGCGTAACCTGCGGTGCCAACCCGGAACGTGCCAGACAGGAGAAAGAGAAAGGTGCGGACTGGATCTGCTGCAACAATGATGTCAGATGCCTGGCATCAAGCCTCCAGAAGAGCCTGGATGCCATCCGGGATTTCTGATGTGTTACATGAAGCTGACCAGTCTGTATGACAGAAAGGACTGTGGATTCCACAGTCCTTTTTCTGTACTGGGAAAGAAACGCAGGAAAAGCGGTTGACGTGTCATCGTTCAGAAAAATGGAATATTCGCAGCAAACTGAAATCTGCGCAATTTCGTGCCGATGTGTTATGGGATTCTCGCAATTAACTGAAATCTTCAAGATATACAGAAAACCCAGGACAGATATAATGGAATCAGAGGAAAAGATACATATCAGATGACAGTCATTCCATTGCTCAAGAGGGTGGTATGATGAGAAAAATGACGAAAAAAGAATGGAATCGCTTTAAACTGTTTCTCTACATTCTTCCGCCGCTGGCCATTGTGATTCTCTTTCATTATGTTCCTATCTGGGGATGGTCATTTGCCTTCTTTCAGTACAAACCCGGCAGAGCACTTCTGGACTGCAGGTTCATTGGCCTTGAGAACTTCAAGGCGCTGTTCGGAAACGCGGTGATGCGGAAAAACCTTCTGAGGGTGCTTACAAACACATTCGGCATTCACGCCCTCGGATACCTGTTCACGCCGTTTCCCATGATTTTCGCCATTCTGCTGAGTGAACTCAGGGGAAACCGGTTCCGCAAATCTGTGCAGACAATGACCACGCTTCCCAATTTCATCAGCTGGGTGATCCTGTATTCCCTTGCCAGGGGGCTGTTCGGCACAAATGGCCTGGTGAATGGTCTGCTGGCGCAGATAGGTTCGGAAGCACGGGTGAATATTCTCAATTCAAGCAGTCATGTCTGGCTGACCCAGGTCCTCCTTCAGCAGTGGAAGAGTCTGGGATACAGTTCCATCATCTATTTCGCGGCCATCGCAGGGCTTGATCAGGAGATTACTGAAGCGGCCATGGTTGATGGCGCGGACCGCTATAAGAGAATCTGGTATATCACCATTCCGCAATTGCTGCCGACGTATTTTGTTCTGCTGATCATGAGCATAGGCAATTTTCTGAATACAGGAGTGGACCAGTATCTGGCTTTCGGCAACGCACTGAATAAAGGCAGCATTGAAGTGCTGGACCTGTATGTATATAACCTGGGCATTGGTTCAGGTCAGATATCCTTTTCTGTGGCGGTTGGCATGATGAAATCGGCGGTTGCATTTGTCCTGTTCTTTACCGCAAACCGGGTCAGCAGACAGGTGCGCGGTGAGAGCGTCTTCTGAAGGAGCTGAGCATAATGAAAATGAAGGCACGGACAAAAGGATCTTCATGGACGATGGAGGACAGGGTGTTTCATGTCTGCGTCTACATTCTTTGCGGCGCTTTTACGCTGATCTGTGTATATCCGTTTTACTATCTGCTGATCTGTACAATCAGCAATTCACAGCTGGTGGACATGGGTAGAATTCTTGTTCTCCCCCGTGGGATCCATTTTGAGAACTATATCAAAATCTTCTCCGTCCAGAATCTGGACAACGCGGCTCTTGTCTCAGTGCTTCGAACGGTTTCGGGCACAGTCCTCACACTGATGATGTCTTCATACATGGCCTATTTTTTCACCAAGCAGGATATGTGGGGCAGAAAATTCTGGTATCGGCTTACAGTCATCACCATGTATTTCTCAGCCGGCATGATCCCGACATATCTGAACAATTACCGGCTGGGGCTTACGAATACATTTTTCATCTATATCATGCCGGGGCTTGTCTCCATATACAACATGATTCTGATCAAGACATCCATTGAAGCAATGCCCAGGGAGCTGGAGGAATCTGCATACATGGACGGCGCGGGATATTTCCGGCGGTTTATCCGGATTGTTTTGCCGCTGCAGAAGCCAATTCTTGCCACGGTCTCTCTCTTCCTTGCAGTAGGGCACTGGAATGACTTCTTTACCACAAAACTCTATATTACCAACACAAAGCTGTATACCCTGCAGTTTCTGCTCTATGAGCTTCTGACTCAGGTTCAGTCCGCAGCACAGCAGATCGAGTATGAAACCACCAATCAGGATGTGGCTTCAGCCATCACAACCACGGGTATCCGCATGACACTCACAGCGATTGTCATGCTCCCGATTATTCTGGTCTACCCGTTTATCCAGAGATATTACGTCAAAGGGATCATGATCGGCGCTGTGAAAGGATAAGAGCGCCGTTGGATGAAACAAAACGTCGGGAGGTGCATAACGAAACGTAATACCAATCCCACATGGACAGGTCTGATGTAACGATGCGACAAAGGAAAGGAATGAACACCATGAAGAGATTACTGGCAGTCATGATGATACTTGGTCTGCTGTGCTCGGTATGTGCTGTACATGCGGAAGACGGCGGAAAGTTTACGACCATTACACTTTTCCCGTTCAGCGCGGACATGAAGAGTGGTGTGGTAGGCGGCTATGTTGGAGAACTGATGGAAAAAAACTACAACATCGCAGTGGATGTCTGGGCCTATTCCGTGGAGAAGAAAAATGCCATTCTTTCATCCCGTGCACTTCCTGATGTAATGTATGTGGATATGGAAAGCCTCGCCACGCTGATTGAGGGCGGCCTGATCCTGAATCTGGAAGACTACCTGGACAGACTGCCCATGGTTACTGAAAAAGACTATTTGACAGAAGCGCTGAATTTTACGCGCACTTATCGCAGTGCAGGCACAGGACAGCTGTATGCGATACCGATCCGCGTCGGAACCCGCTGCGGCAGCTACACCATTACCAAGAACATGATGAGTATCAACTGGAAATATTACAAAAGTGTCGGTTATCCGTCGTTCAACGATCAATGGGAGCTTCTGGACGTAATGGAAACCATGCTGAAAGCCAATCCCGTTGGAGAGGATGGCGTGACAAATTACGGCACCTATCTGAATGCAGGATCTGACTCCTCGTACTGGGGCTGCATGAATCAGTATTTCAAATGGTTTGGCTTTGAGCCTGCCCAGCTGTCTTACTTCCTGGAAACGGACATGATTCATGGAACCTATTCTTCCATCTTTGAAGAGGACAGTCTGTATAAGGAAGGCCTGAAATGGTATAACCAGGCTTACAGAAGAGGATTGATGGATCCGGAGAGTATCAACAATGACCGGCAGACCCAGAAGGCTTACGTGGATAATGGACATGCAATGGTACCTTCCGGCAGTCTGCAGGGATCCACCGGTACCGGCTATATGTCCATTTATATGCCCGGTGAGCAGATTTTCCAGGAAAAATGGAATTCCAAGTACGGCAAGGACTATGTACTGGTCATCAATGCGCAGAGTGCGAATATTGATGCTGCACTCCGTTTTGTGAACATGATGGCTGATCCCGATATCTTCCTTCAGGTTAAAGCCGGCCCCATCGGTGAATACCTGATTCAGAATGAAGACAGATCTCTGTCCATTTCCGACCGTTATCTCGAGGAAACCCGCAATGGCGTGACCAAGAAGCTTTCCACCGGTGAGGAACTTACCGCCTGGACAAGCGACTGGATTATTGATGACTCCAACCTGACTTCTTTTGTGGATGCTGAGGGCAACAATCGCCCGATCAAGCCCACAGACTGGCCGGAAGTGCGTGCTGTGGTCAACGATACACAGAACCAGAATGAATGGCGGGAACTGACCGGCTATCAGTACTATATCGATCAGGTGATGGATGCCGGCAACTTCTTCGATGTGAGCGTATTGGATGATGTAGTAAACTTTGCTTCTGTTCCGGACGATTTTATGAAACTTACCCAGAGTGCTGTGAATGCAGAAGTCATTAAGGCCAGCTGGCAGATGGTCTATGCGAACAGTGATGAGGAGTTTGAAGCGATCTGGAAGCAGATGGTTTCTGACTGTCTCGAACTGGGAGCACAGGATATCATTGACTGGCGTCTTGAAGACCTGAAAAATGCACTTGAGATCAAGCTTTCCCTTGCGGAATAAACTTCTTATCCGCAGGGACGGGCGGGCAGCTATTATTTGGCTGCCTGCCCATTTTTTCGTGAATTACCGGAAACCGGACGCGCAGCAAAGCTGTAAGTCTCTACCACCTGTCCTGCCACTGGTTTGCAGGAGCATCTCTGGAGCAATTTGTGATTCTGCCTAATGCCAAACGATGGATTCATCAGCGTACAACTCATTGCTGATGCAGGCGCATCTGCAATCAACAGAATTCGAAGCCAGCGTATCCATAAGGGGAAAGAAAGATATTCTGCTGAAAAATACATGCCAGGAGGGCCACATTAATCGTCCCTTGTACACGGATAAGTTCATCCACATCTCTCTTGCTGCCTTCAGAAATCCAGCATCCACCTGATGCATGCATTCATTGTCTGCAGCCGTCTCCCGGATCACGGATTTTTTTTTCAGGGAAATATGCATTTTTTGTAGTATGATGTGTAACGAATTCCGCTTTTCCGGCTTTAACCTATGAAAGAACGAAAGGAGGTACTGTCCGGATGCAGTCCATGGATGAAATCTACCGCGAATACGCACAGACTGTATACCGCTATCTCCTCTCGCGAACCTGCAGTGCGGATCTTGCGGAAGAACTTACGCAGGAAACCTTCTATCTCGCCGTCAAAGGCATTGACCGTTTCGACGGAAGCTGCAAAATCTCCACCTGGCTGATCGCCATCGCCAAGAACGCCCTTTCCACCTGGCGCAGAAAGCATCCGGCCACCGAAGACCTGGATCAGGCAGTTGCTGAAACGCCCTCGGCTGAATCTCTTGTCAGTCAAATGGACGGGCAGGTGGAAATCATGAAGGCGATCCAGCGTCTGCCGGAAGAAACGCGGGAAGTCATGTACATGCGGCTTCTGGGGGATCTGAGTTTCCGGCAGATCGGGGAAATCATGCAGAGAACGGAAAACTG
>CADBNA010000266.1 GCA_902795835.1 uncultured Lachnospiraceae bacterium
CGGACAGAAAGAACAAACTGAGCCAGTCTGATTCCCTCTAAATCTTAAACCGGTATCCCACGCCCCAGATTGTCTCTATATACTGCGGGCGGGAGGTGTTGTACTCAATCTTCTCCCGGATCTTTTTGATGTGGACTGTGACGGTAGCAATGTCACCGACAGATTCCATGTTCCAGATTTCCCGGAAGAGCTCCTCCTTTGAATAGACATGGTTCGGATTCTCCGCCAGGAAAGTAAGCAGGTCGAATTCCTTGTTGGTAAAGGATTTCTCCTCTCCGTTTACCCAGACACGCCGGGCAGTCTTGTCGATGCGGATACCGCGGATTTCTACAATCTCGTTCTCACTCTTCTGGCTGCTCACCAGCCGGTCATAGCGGGACAGATGGGCCTTGACCCGGGCCACCATCTCACTGGGTGAAAAGGGTTTGGTCATGTAGTCGTCCGCGCCCAGTCCCAGACCATGAATTTTGTCGATGTCGTCCTTTTTGGCCGACACAATGATTATCGGCGTGTTCTTCTGCTCCCGGATCCGGCGGCAGATCTCAAAGCCGTCTGTCCCCGGCAGCATCAGATCCAGAATAAACAGGTCATAGTCCCCGTTCAGTGCCTTGTCCAGCCCCGTATCTCCTTCATTTTCAATCTCCACCTCAAAACCGGACAATTCCAGATAGTCTTTCTCCAGCTCCGCAATGGTCTCCTCGTCCTCGATAATCAGTATTCTGCTCATATTCTGTCTATCGTCCTTTCCGGGTTCTGTGTTCTTTTTCCGGCTTCTGCTTTCTTAGCGCCTTCTGTCTGGACGCCGGTCTGGCCTTCCGCCGCGCCTTCCCCGATCCTCCTGCAGCCACTGTCAGTTCCGCTGCCTCTTCAGACCTGGCGGGTGCGTCCGGCAGAATCTCCGGTTCCCTGTATTTGCGGAGCACGAAATAGATAACCGTGCCGACGCCCTCTTTGCTGGTTGCCCACACCTTCCCCTCGTGATCCTCCAGGATCTTGCGCACGATTGACAGGCCGATCCCGCTGCCGCCCTGTCTGGAACTGCGTGATGCATCGGTACGGTAAAACCGGTCAAAAATTCTCCCGATATCCTGCTGGGAAATTCCTTTGCCGTTGTCCTCAAACTCCGCCTGAATAAAATCGCCCACGTCCCGCAGACGAATGTTGATCACGCCGGGGTCTTTGTCCATGTATTTGATGGAATTGCCGATTATATTGTTGATCACGCGCTTAAGCTGTTCCGGATCCGCAATGATGACAGCATCTTCCTTCATATAATTGAAGTAAGACAGACGAATGCCCCGTCCTTCCAGTTCCATCCGGAGTTCTTCCACACAGTCATCAAAGTACTCTGTCACGCTGATTTTGGTGAAGTTGTATGGAATACGGTTAGTATCCAGTTTCGCATACATCGTCAGTTCGTCAATCAGACGGTCTATGTCATTTGCCTTATTGTAGATCGTCCGCACATAGCGGTCCATTTTCTCAGGCGTGTCGGCCACGCCGTCCATGATGCCCTCTACATAGCCTTTGATCGCAGTGACCGGCGTTTTCAGGTCATGGGAGATATTGCTCACAAGCTCCTTGCTCTCTCTGTCAAAGGCAACTTTCTCTTCTGCCGACTGTTTCAGCCGGATCCGCATTTCTTCAAAATCCTGGCACAGATCATTGATCTCCCTTACATCACAGCCTTTTACCGTAAAATCCAGGTTCCCGTCACGGATATTCTGGGTCGCATGCTTCAGCTCATTAATCGGCGTAATGACGCCCTGATAAATCCACATACTCATAATCAGACTCGTGAGCGCCAGAATCAGGATGATGACCAGGATCATTTCCATAATCCACAGCCTCATCTCCGGAGATACCCTGCTGAGTGTGCTCAGCAAAAACAGGCTGCCCTCTTCCCCGTCCGGAAAGAGAAAATCCGCCTGTTTAAGCAGGGCATCCGTCTTGACCTGAATGATTCCCAGGTCATCATCTGCAGAAGTCCGGGGCGAACCATCATATGCCGGCAGCATAATCTGCAGCTGCGCGTCTCCCAGCGTAGGTGCGCCATTGAACAGAATATGTGTGCCCTTTCGGACAACCATGTAGATTTCCCTGGCTTTCAGGCCGTCATTGATCTGCTGCAGCCATTCAGGATCCTGAATACGGTCTGCGTCTTCTTCCAGTTCTTCCGTGATCTGCGCGAGAGAGTCATCCATCTGAAGAGATATCAGAAGAGAATTATTGTACACACTTTCATAAGTCGGATGCTCGATTCCGTACTGTCTTCCAAGCATCCGCACATTCAGATTTGTCAGGCCGTACAGAGCGGCAGCGCACAGAACAACCGGAATCAGCACCGTACAGAAAAAAGAAAACGCTATTCGGGATTTCAGGTTCAAACCGGGATTTCTTTTCATTACAAGCTCCGTTGTCTTTCCATGTCCTCGGACAAAAACCGTCTTCTTCCTATGCGGCAGAAGAAAGGGCCCATTTCCCCCACCTGAAGAGGAGGGGGCCATTACCTTCTGAGTATACCATATCTGCAATCATCCATTCCTGAAATCTTTGTAAAAACCGTCTGTGCAGATGCCGCTCTGCACGACAGGCCGGGACAATCTGCGTTGTTCCATTCATGCACGGCAGGAACTTTTCCATCAAAAAAGGAACCGCAAATTACAGTTCCTTCATCAATTCATCCAGTGTTCTGGGTGTGTACATCATATAGGGCATCATAGCGCCGGCATTTGCGAGACGGCAGATGTCATCCCGCACATAAAGACGCCGGAGCTGTCGTTTTTCGTGCTCTGTCAGGTTCCATTCATAACCGGCATGCACATGTCCGTATAGGTGGAGCCACCCGAAATAATGGTTGTGGAAAGGGACAATCGGGTAATGGCACAGCACTGCATGCCTGCCCCTGTCTTCCATTTCCAGATAGGGGACGGCTGCCGCCAGCAGACCCTCCCGGCACATCTGTTCAGCAGCCTCCGCATTGTCATGGTTTCCGGTAAGCAGGATTTTATTCCCGTTAAGCTCACGGAGCAGCTCCCGCCAGCGGTCTGCCCCTCCTGCGCAGAAATCCCCCAGAATATAGGTAAGGTCATCTTCACGGCACACCTGGTTCCACCGGTCAATCATGGCCTCATTCATCTCCCGCGGACTTCCAAACGGACGGTTGTCATATCCGATAATGTCCTCATCATCAAAATGCAGATCCGCCAGATATCGTATTGTCATTTTCAAACCTCATTATGTGAGATCGGCTGCTGCCAGCAGGGTTTTTGTGTAGTCGGCCTGCGGGTGATCATATACGGTCTCCACATCTCCCTGCTCCACGACCCGTCCTTTTTTCATAACCAGCACCCGGTCACAGAGCTGGTAGACGACATTCAGGTCATGGGAAATAAACAGATAGCTCAGGTCCAGATCCCTGCGCAGCTCCCGCAGGAGACGCAGGATCTGTGCCTGTATCGTGACATCCAGGGCAGAAACAGGCTCATCGAGAATCAGGAAACGCGGGCGCCGAATCAGGGCTGCGGCGATGCTGACCCGCTGTCTTTGTCCTCCGGAGAGTTCGGAGGGCTTGGCATCCAGGCATTCCTCCGGAAGCTCCACCCTTTCCAGCATATCGCGTACGCGCCGTTTCCGCTCAGCAGCGTCATACTTCCCGAAGATACGCAGCGGCTCCTCAAGCGTCCAGGCTACGGAATAAGCCGGATTCAGAGAACTGTACGGATCCTGAAAGACGATCTGGGGCCGTTTTGAATAATGCACAATTTCACCCTGTGCCGGCTTCACCATGCCCAGAATCATCCTGGCCAGGGTTGATTTCCCGGTCCCGCTCTCTCCTACCAGTCCCATAATCTCTCCCTGGCGGATGAAAAAGTCAACGTCCTGCAGGACTTCCTGATATCCTCTTTTCCCGAAAAGGCCGCCGGTCCGGTATCCGCCGCTGACATGCCTCACCTCCAGAATGAGTGGCGCCCTGTTTTCGGCTGTCTGCTGTTTTTCTTCGCTCATATATTCTTACCTACTGCTTCACTGCTTTGCCGACTTACGGAAGCATATTTACCCGCTGTCGCACACAGGTTATCTGCCGCACCGGCCGTGATGCTGTCAGTCAAACAAGGTGATTGGACACCTCCTGCGTTAAACTTGACAATTCCCCCACCTGAAGAGGAGGGGGCCATCACCTTCTGGGGATACAATCAATCAGATGCCGTGTATACGGATGCGTCGGGCGGAGAAAGACCTCTTCTGTCTCTCCCTCTTCTACAATCTGTCCTCTCTGCATGACAATAACCCGGCTGCACAGACGCCGTACAACACTGAGATTATGCGAGATAAACAGCATGGTGATGCCGTACTCCGTGTTCAGCTTTTTCAGAAGTGCCAGGATCTGCACCTGTATCGTCACATCCAGCGCCGTGGTCGGTTCATCCAGCAGCAGCAGGCTGGGACGGATTACGATGGCAGCGGCAATCATGGCTCTCTGCAGCATGCCTCCGGACAGCTCATGCGGATATTTCTCGTATACTGCCTCCGGATCCGGCAGCTCTACGGCAGAAAGCGCACGGAGAACTTCCTGTCTTCTCGCCTCTTTTCCAAGGGTTGTATGAATGCGCAGCGCCTCTCCGACCTGCTCCCCGATCCGCATGAGCGGATCCATGGCGCTCATCGGTTCCTGGAAAACAACACCGATTTTCCGTCCCTGCACTTCCCGGAGCAGTCTGCGGTCGGCATGAATCATATCCCGTCCGTCTACCAGAATGTCCCCCCGGTAATCGCACTGTTTGCGGGGCAGGAGACCGGCGATGCTCATGGCTGTAACGCTTTTTCCGCTTCCCGATTCCCCCACCAGGCCCAGAATCTCCCCGTCCTCAATCACAAAGGAAATGCCGGCCACAGCTTCCCGGTCACGTGTATAGAACCGGACATGAAGATCACGGACAACCAGCATCGGCTCATCCCCGTTATCCCCCTGCTGCGGCCCTTTTCCGGGCAGCTCCTGTAATTTATTCCGGCTTGCGGCCGGCATCGTATCTGCAAAAATCGTCTGAAACAGCATAGTTTAGATTCCTTTGTCTGCCTTCTGCAGGCCTTCCCCGATCAGTCCCGCGCCGAATACGGTCAGGGCGATAAACAGTCCGGTCGTGACCGCATACCAGGGGGCTGCTGTGAAAACACCCTGTGCCTCTGAGAGCATATAGCCCAGAGACGACTGCGGCGGCCGCACGCCGATTCCCAGAAAGCTCATGCTTGCCTCTGCCAGAACGGCATTGTTAAAGCCGATCGTGAGCGCGGGAAGCAGTACATGAAGGGTGTTCGGCAGCATGTGCACGAAAAGGATGCGGGCCTTTCCCGCCCCCATCAGCCTGGCGCTGGTCACATAGTTGACTTCCCGCAGCGATGCGTATTGTGTGCGCATCACGCGCGCAAAGCTCGGAGTAAAAACAATGCCAAGGGCCAGGATCACGTTGATCCTGCGGCCGGGTCCAAGGATGGTAATGACAACAAGGGCCAGAAGGACACTGGGAAAAGCGGTCAGCGCATCGTTGAAGCGCATCAGGATGTCATCGACCAGGCCGCCGAAATACCCGGTTACGGCCCCGATTATAATACCCAGGAAAGCGCCGATCGCAACGGTGGACAACGCGATGGATATCGTTGTGGATGCGCCCTTCAGCACGCGGCTGAAGATGTCCCGGCCGAATTTGTCTGTTCCAAATAAATGTGTCAGAGACGGCGGTTTCATTTTCTGGGCGGCATTCATGGCAGTCGGGTTGTAAGGCGTGACAAAGACACCGATCAGGGTAATCAGCAGCATGATTCCCGTAATGATCAGGCCGGCCATGAGATATGGATTTATCTTCTTCTTTTTCATAGGCTGGCAGCTCTCCTTTAGTCCTTCTCCTCCGTGCTCCGCAGCCGCGGATCCACCCACTGATTCACGATGTCCGCCAGAAAACCGGAAAGCACCACCCAGAATGCCAGAATGACAACCAGGGCTTCCACCACCGGATAGTCCCTGTTGGCGATGGATGTGACCAGAAAACGGCC
>CADBNA010000267.1 GCA_902795835.1 uncultured Lachnospiraceae bacterium
CTCTCCTGCTCCGCTGTAGCTCCCGTCAAAATTGTTGGTATACGGCATCATGTCATTGGAATAATAATAACCGTCGCTGTACGGTCTCAGGAGTCCCTGGATATTTCCGTATGCATCATAGACGGTAAAGCCGGAATTCAGCTGATAGGGTTCATCGCTTTCCCATGCATCTGTCGGGCTTCCGCTGACCGGGTTGTAATCAAACAGAATCTCTCCGGCTCCGCTGTAGCTTCCGTCCCGGTTGTCGGTGTACCGCTGCATGTCATTGGAATAATAATATCCGTCGCTGTACGGTCTCAGGAGTCCCTGATAATTGCCATTTACGTCATAGACGGCAAAACCGGAGGCAAGCTGTACAGGTGTGCTGTCCTTTCCCTGGTTATTTGTTCCCTGGGAAGCAGCCGGGTTATTCGCTGAAAGGAATTCAGAAGCCACATACGCTTCCTGTCCTCCGAAGTAAATCCTGTTCCATCCGTATTCCCTGCCGTCCATCATGACTGCTCCGGTTACCGTGACGGCATCACCGTAATTCAGAGTTCCAAGACGCTCGGAATCCGCCGAGTAACTGGCGCGTACATTCAGGGTATCCGTCTGAACATAATAGATCCCGCTCATCTCTTTGATGCTGAATTCCGACTTCTGCGCTCCCGGATCAAGAGCCTGCTTGGTATTCAGCTTCAAAACCCTGATCGTGCCGATCGTTTCCATCATCGGCTGCAGATTCTCCTCCGAAGCGGCCATTGCCTTAACAACGAATACCTCATTTTTAGTTGAAACAAAAGCCTGATAGACCGCCTCATTGTCTTTATCCGCAACCTGTGTGGCCGGCAGGCTCTCGCCATTGGAATAGTGATCGATCGTAATCGTATCGTCACCATCCGTAATCATAAACCAGTAATTCGGGTCATTCATCTGCACCCACGTATCCGCCGGGACTTCAATAGACAGGACACCGTCCTCCGTGGTTATGGTCTCTTTTTTCGTTTCCGTAGTAACTGTCTCTGCATGAACGGCAGCGGCGCTGAACATCATCAGGCCCGCAACAGCTGTCAGTAATATTTTTTTCATCGCCCATCCTCCTTTTCATCTCTTTTATCGATTACTGTCACGTAATGCTTCCAAACCTCACAAGGCAACTATAACACGGCAAAAAGCACACAACTGTCACAAAAAATCATACATCAATACCCTGCCGGACATCAACCCGGATTCCGGCCGATATCAATGCATCTCCCATACTGTCCACGGCGGACATGATAATGGCGGCGGAGTTCAGGCGCCTGCCCTGTTTCCGCATGAATAAACCGTAAGCCAGTTTGCCGGTCACGGAAATCAGCACCACGGCAACTGTAAACATATTGTAGTGAGGCGGATTATGCGGATGAAGAATGGCTTTTACCGAATCATAAACAGCCCGGAATCCGATGTTGAGGATAATCGCGGTTATCAGTAAAGAACTCAGATACTCCAGTCTTCCATAACCGAAAGGATGTGCCTGGTTTCCCCTTTTCCCGGCAATAACGGATGACAGAATGGATATGACGGAGGTCGCCATATCAGACAGCGAATTCACCCCGTCAACTACGATTGCGTGGGAATGGGCCATCGTGCCGGCAATCATCTTCATCACAGCCAGAAGCAGATTCATCCCGACACCAATGAGGCTATAACGGATGATACGTCTGTTGCGGTCTTTTATCTGTTGGTTCATTATGCATCCACCGTGTTCGGCCGGCCTTCCGGCTTTTCCTTCACGCAGTCCGGTTCCATCAGTTTCTTTATGACGCCGGCTGCGTCCAGACATTTTGGTTTCATTCTCCTTCTTCCGGCTTAGCCTGTTCGGGCCGGTCCAGCTCCTGAAGCCGCTTTACGGCCTCTTCACGATTGTCATCATACTTTGTTGTCTCAATGTAGTTTTTCAGAAACTCTTTGTTCTCTATGCTTCGGATTGCCGGGAATATGGCGCCGGGGATCTCCCCGTCCAGAACTTTCTCCAGATCTTCCTCGCTCAGCTTCAGCGTCGCTTTCTTCCTTACCTTGCCTGCCCACTCTGTGTTCATGGTCTGTCTCTCTATGATCTTAACCACGGTGTCTCTGGGGAGGTCAAAGTCCAGTGCGTTCAGCAGGATCGGGTAGGCCTTTGTCTGGTCCACGAGCCGGTTTACCGTTTCGGGATCCCGGATTTTCAGAACCGCTTCCGCGCGGGATGCCATGTCATTGCTGTCATCCAGGATATAGTTCACCAGATCCTCATCCGAGAGCTCATCTGTCTTTTTATTTCTCAGCTGTGTGATCTGTTCCTTGATCGCATTCCCCAGCTCCTGTATATCCGAGGGGATCGCGCCGGCCTGCGCCTCGAAGTTGCTGAGATAGTAATACCAGTCTCTGCAGTTTCCGATGAGATACTGGAGGGCGCAGTCCACACACAGTATCTTGGATGCTGTCAGGAATACCGGCTGGTTCGCCGTCAGGTCACATTCCCTTCTCCAGCAGATTTTGGAGTGATCTTTCTGCACGGCCTGGTTGTGGAAATAAATAAACAGGGTTGAGAAAAAGGGCTTCGCCAGCTCCGCCTCTTCCTTGCTCAGTCCTTTCAGACCGTAC
>CADBNA010000268.1 GCA_902795835.1 uncultured Lachnospiraceae bacterium
AAAAAGATGGTGGAAAAGCTCCAGCCGGAGGTATGGGACATCCTGGAGGATGTCATCAAAGAGCATCCGGTCATGCTGAACCGTGCTCCCACGCTGCATCGTCTGGGCATCCAGGCCTTTGAGCCGATACTGGTAGAGGGCAAGGCTATTAAACTGCACCCGCTCGTCTGTACTGCCTTCAACGCAGACTTCGACGGAGACCAGATGGCCGTTCACCTGCCTCTTTCGGTTGAAGCGCAGGCTGAGTGCCGCTTTATGCTGCTGTCCCCGAACAACCTGTTAAAACCGTCAGACGGAGGACCGGTGGCCGTTCCGTCCCAGGATATGGTTCTGGGCATCTATTATCTGACACAGGAACGTCTCGACGACGATCTGGATCGTCTGGAGGACAAGGCGGACGCCGAAGCGCAGCAGGATGCCAGGGACCTGCAGAGCAACCGCAATTATTTCAAAAATCTGGATGAAGCGATTCTGGCATATGAAAACCAGATGATCACGCTGCAGAACAGGATTCACGTGCGCCGGGAAGGTACGGCGGCGGACGGCTCCCCGCTGTACCAGACTGTGACAACGACCCTGGGACGTCTCCTGTTCAATGAGATAATCCCGCAGGATCTGGGCTACGTAGACCGCACTGTCCCGGGTCAGGAGCTGCTTCCGGAAATAGACTTCATGGTTGCCAAGAAGCACCTGAAACAGATTCTGGAGCGGGTCATTGACATTCACGGCGCCACCAGAACTGCAGAGGTGCTGGACAATATCAAGGCAATGGGCTATCACTATTCGACCCGCGCCGGTATGACCGTTTCCATTTCGGATATGACCGTTCCGGCCGATAAACCGGCATTGCTGGCAGAGGCGGAAGAGACAGTCGAACGGATCACAAAGAACTACAAGCGCGGCCTGATCACGGATGAAGAGCGTTATAAAGAGGTCGTGGAGACCTGGAAAGAGACGGATGACAAGCTGACAAAGGACCTGCTGGCCGGTCTCGACAAGTATAACAACATCTTCATGATGGCTGATTCCGGCGCCCGTGGTTCCGACAAGCAGATCAAACAGCTTGCCGGCATGCGCGGCCTGATGGCAGATACCACCGGCCACACCATTGAGCTGCCGATTAAGTCCAATTTCCGGGAAGGCCTGGACGTTCTGGAATACTTTATGTCCGCTCACGGCGCCCGGAAGGGTCTGTCCGATACGGCTCTCCGTACAGCCGACTCGGGATATCTGACCAGGAGAATGGTCGATGTATCCCAGGAACTGATTATCCGGGAGACTGACTGTGCCGCAGACCGCGAAGAAATTCCCGGCATGTACGTGTATGCGCTGACAGAGGGCAAAGAGCAGATCGAAAGCCTGCAGGAGCGCATTACCGGCCGATTCTCCTGCTATGATATTCATGACAGGGAGGGGAATCTCCTTGTAAAGGCCAACCAGATGATTACGTCACGCCGCGCGGCCAGAATCATTAACAGCGGTGTGGATGAAAACGGAGAGCCCCTGACAAGGGTTAAGATCCGGACTATCCTGACCTGCCGCTCCCATATGGGAATCTGCTCGAAGTGCTACGGCGCCAATATGGCCAGCGGAGAAGTGGTTCAGGTCGGTGAGTCTGTCGGTATTATTGCCGCCCAGTCCATCGGAGAGCCCGGCACGCAGCTTACCATGAGAACATTCCACACCGGCGGTGTTGCCGGCGGCGATATCACCCAGGGTCTTCCCCGTGTTGAGGAGCTGTTCGAGGCGCGGAAGCCGAAGGGACTTGCCATAATCACGGAGATCAAGGGTACGGCTACGATCCGCGACACCAAGAAAAAACGGGAAATCATCGTAACCGATCAGGAAGAAGGCGTTTCCAAGACCTATCTGATTCCGTACGGTTCAAGAATTAAGGTGGCTGACGGAGATGAGCTTGCTGCCGGAGACGCTCTGACCGAGGGCTCTGTCAATCCGCATGATATTCTCAGAATCAAGGGCGTGACAGATGTTCAGGATTATCTGCTCCGCGAAGTGCAGCGGGTTTACCGCCTGCAGGGCGTGGAAATCTGCGACAAGCACATCGAGGTGATTGTCCGCCAGATGCTGAAGAAGGTCAAGATTGACGAGGGCGGCGACACCGGTTATCTGCCGGGCAGAATGATCGATTACCTGGATTATCTGGAGATGAATGAAAAGATGGAGGCCGAAGGTCTGCGCAAGGCTGAAGGAAAGCGTATCCTTCTGGGCATCACCAAGGCTTCTCTGGCCACGGATTCCTTCCTGTCCGCGGCATCTTTCCAGGAGACGACCCGGGTACTGACAGATGCCGCCATCAAGGGCAAGGTCGACCATCTGATCGGACTGAAAGAGAATGTCATCATCGGCAAACTGATTCCTGCGGGAACCGGCATGAAGTATTACAGCAGTCTGGAGCTGGATACGGACGGATCGGAACTGCTCGCCCGGGCTTCGGCAGCACAGAAGAACATCGGGCCGGATGGTTTGCAGGAACAGGAGGATTCCGAAGACAGCGAAGAGACGGATGGAGAATTCTATGAGAATGATGCCGAAGAGGCAGACGAAATCGTCCCTGAGACAGAATCCGTAGAAGAACCTGCAGAGACAGATGATCTGCCGGATGATGAGGAATGACCTGAAAAAATAGAGTAATAACAGGACCCGCCGGGAGACCGGCGGGTCGCTTTATTTTCTATTTCTGGCTCATTGCCTCGCGCTTGCGCAGACGGGAATCCAGCTGCCTCTTGCGGATGCGGAGACTCTTTGGCGTGACCTCCAGAAGCTCATCCCGGTCTATGAACTCAAGTGCCTCCTCCAGAGAAAGTTTTTTCGGGGTTGTCAGCGTAAGGGCTTCATCTGCAGAGGAAGAACGGGTATTTGTCAGATGCTTGGTCTTGCAGATGTTCAGTTCGATGTCTTCTGTTTTGCCGCTTTCCCCTATGACCATGCCGGCATAGACCCGCTCGCCGGGCCCGATAAACAGGGTGCCCCGCTGCTGCGCGGAAAACAGGCCGTATGTAACGGACTCGCCTGCCTCAAAGGCAATCAGGGAACCCTGCTTCCGGAAGGTAATGTCGCCCTTGTAGGGAACATAATCTTCAAACACGGTATTCAGCACGCCGGTTCCCTTTGTCATGGTGAGAAAACCGCCCCGATACCCGATCAGACCCCGGGAAGGAATGTTGAACTCCAGACGGGTCATGCCGTCTTCTCCCACGCTCATTCCCTGCAGTTCGCCTTTTCTCTCGCTGAGACTCTGGATCACGGCTCCGGAATATTCATCCGGAACATCAACATAGGCAAGTTCCAGCGGCTCCAGCCGGCGGCCGCGATCATCTGTTTTATAGATGACCTCCGCCTTGCTTACGGCAAATTCATATCCCTCGCGGCGCATGCTTTCAATCAGGACGGACAGATGCAGCTCGCCTCTGCCGGAGACCTTGAAGCAGTCAGGAGAGTCCGTTTCCTCCACACGCAGGCTGACATCCGTATTCAGCTCCCGGAACAGGCGGTCGCGGAGATGCCGTGAGGTAACATAGGTGCCCTCCTGCCCGGCCAGCGGAGAATCATTCACCAGGAAATTCATGGAGATCGTCGGCTCCGAGATTTTCTGGAAGGGAATCGGTTCCGGGTTTTCCGGGTCACAGAGCGTGTCCCCGATCCGGAGATCCTGAATGCCGGAGATGGCAACGATCTCACCGACGGAAGCCTCGCTGACATCGACTTTTTTCAGTCCGTCAAAGACATACAGCTTGCTGATTTTCACCTTCTTCCGGACACTGGTGTCATGATGATTCATCAGGAGTACTTCCTGATTCAGCGCCACATGGCCGTTGTCAATCTTTCCGACGCCGATCCTGCCCACATATTCGTTATAATCTATGGTACTGATCAGCATCTGCGTTCCTGCATCCGGATCTCCGCAGGGAGCGGGGATATCCCGGAGGATCGCTTCGAACAGAGGTGTCATATCCTTCGGCTCGTCTCCGAGAGAAGCCAGCGCGTAACCCTCGCGGGCAGTCGCGTACAGGAACGGGGCATCCAGCTGCTCATCACTGGCGCCCATGTCCATGAGAAGCTCCAGAACCTCATCCTCCACCTCTTCCGGCCTTGCATTGGGACGGTCGATTTTGTTAATGCAGACAATGACCTTAAGATCCAGCTCCAGGGCTTTCTGGAGTACAAACCTTGTCTGCGGCATCGGGCCTTCGAAGGCGTCAACCAGAAGTATTACGCCGTTTACCATCTTGAGCACCCGCTCTACCTCACCGCCGAAATCGGCATGGCCGGGCGTATCAATGATGTTGATTTTTACACCGTTATAGGTAACGGCCGTATTTTTGGACAGAATGGTAATGCCGCGCTCTCTCTCAAGATCGCCGGAGTCCATGACGCGCTCCTGCACATCCTGATTGGCCCGGAATACGCCGCTCTGGCGAAGAAGCTTGTCTACAAGCGTGGTCTTGCCGTGATCGACATGCGCTATAATGGCTACGTTTCTGATGTCAGTTCGAGTAATCTGCATATAAACTCTCCTGCCGCTGCAGAGATCCGGAAGCTGTCCGGCAGCGGTGCTTTAACAGTATGATTTCAAACAACCATGCAAGTATAGCACATTCTTCGGAGGAGGGAAAGGGGGGAGTCCCTCCCTGCCGGCCTTGACAGAAAAAGACTGCCATGCTATAGTCTCACTATTGAGATAGAGGTTGCGCGGGTCATCAGTACACTGCCGGATGCAGCGGCTGCAGGAGATGTCAGTGGAAAGGGAGACGCGCCGAAGGAGCCGCCCGGCCGCAGGCGCGGGTCCTGGGGCCGGGCCGAACAGGTCCGGAACTGTCATCGGCAGATGGAGCGCTATCCGGATACAAAGCAGAGCCCGGCCCGACTGTACAGGGCCGTTTGCGGGGCCTGCCGCGTATCCTTCAGAGGATGGTGATGAGCTCCGTTTTGCGGAAGCTCTCTTTTATTTTCCGGGAATTGCAGCCGTAATGCTGCACAGTTAAAATGAACGCGCAGTTTTGCAAGGAGGAATAAGGTATGGCCATTTTTAAAGGCTCCGGCGTAGCGATTGTCACACCGTTTCATGAGGACGAGTCCGTCAATTATGAGAAGCTGGACGAACTGCTGGAGTGGCAGATCCGTGAAGGAACCGATGCCATCATTATCTGCGGAACGACTGGAGAATCCGCATGTCTGAGCGAGAAGGAACATCTGGATGTGATCCGTCATTGTGTGGAGACGGTAAACGGCAGGCTTCCGGTCATTGCCGGCACGGGATCCAACTGCACGAGTACAGCCGTAGAAATGTCAAAAGAGGCTGACAGCTATGGCGTGGACGGTCTTCTTGTGGTGACGCCTTACTACAACAAGGCCACCCAGAAAGGCCTGATCAGGCACTATACACGGATCGCGGAAGCGGTGACAAAGCCGATCATCATGTACAATGTGCCTTCCCGGACCGGATGCAATATCGCACCGGAGACGGCGGCGTATCTTGCTGTAAATGTGGAGAATATCCGCGGCATCAAAGCAGCCAGCGGCAGCCTGTCTCAGATTGCGAGAACCATGAACCTGGCCGGTGACGCCCTGGAGTTCTATTCCGGCAATGATGACCAGGTTATTCCGATCATGTCTCTGGGCGGGTACGGCGTGATTTCCGTACTGGCGAATATTGCCCCGCGGTTTACACATGATATGACGATGAAAGCGCTGGAAGGAGATTTTGCCGGGGCTGCAAAGATGCAGCTGAAAGCTGTTCCGCTGATTGACGCTCTCTTCTGTGAGGTCAACCCGATCCCGGTGAAGACGGCGCTGAATCTGATGGGCAGGGAGGCCGGCCCGTTCCGCGGACCGATGTGCGAGATGGATCCGAAAAATGAGGCTGTGCTGCGGCAGGCCATGACCGAATTCGGAATTGAACTGAGCTGACAGAAACCAGAACACAGGAAAGAGGAATCATTATGATCAACATAATTCTCAGCGGCTGCTGCGGATACATGGGAAGAGTACTGACGGAGATGATTGCGGCGGAACCGGATATGCAGGTGACGGCCGGCATCGACCTTGTAAAAAAGGGTGACCCGGGTTACCCTGTTTTCAGCGATCCGTCGGCCTGCGACGTGCCTGCGGATGTCATGATCGATTTTTCCAATTTCCGGGCAGTGGACGGCCTGCTGGATTTCTGCGTGAAAAAAGAGCTGCCGCTTGTCCTGTGCACCACGGGCCTGACGGAGGAGCAGCTGGAGAAGGTGCAGGAAGACAGCAGAAAAATTGCGATCCTGCGTTCCGCCAATATGTCCGTGGGCGTCAACCTGCTGATGAAGCTGCTGAAAGAAGCTGCGGCGAAGCTTGCGCCTGCCGGCTTTGACATGGAAATCGTGGAGAAGCACCACAACCGCAAAATCGACGCGCCCAGCGGTACAGCCATTGCCCTGGGAGAGAGCATGAATGAAGCGCTGGGCGGGGAATATCATTTTGTTTACGACCGCAGCGAGCGCCATGAGAAGCGCGATGCGAAGGAGATCGGTATTTCCGCTGTCCGCGGCGGCACCATCGTCGGTGAGCATGAGATCATTTTCGCCGGACAGGATGAGGTGATCACCTTTAAACACACGGCATTTTCGCGCGCCCTGTTTGCAAAAGGCGCTGTAGAAGCCGCAAAATACCTGGCCGGAAAACCTGCCGGTCTGTATGACATGTCACAGCTCATATAATCTCATGAATATTAAACTTCCGGATCACCTTCTGGATGCGGTCTGACGGATCCAGGAGACTGCTGATGGAAGTATCATGATTCAGCGTATCAATGATCAGGGCAATGTATTTGCTCATGTCGCAGCTGATATAATAGGGCTTTTCCAGCAGCTCCGGCGTCTGATAGACCAGATTTGTGGTGACGAGCTTGTGGAAAAAACCCTTCTCATAAGCCCGGTCAAATTTTTCAAGTCCGTTGGTAAACAGCCCGAAGGTGGTGCAGATGTACACCTTGCGGGCTCCCTTTTTCTTCAGCAGCCAGGCCACTTCAATCACACTGTCGCCCGAAGAGATCATGTCATCGACAATGATCATGTCCTTGCCTTCCACATCGGATCCCAGGTATTCATGGGCAACGATCGGGTTCCGCCCGTCGATGATGGTGGAATAATCACGTCTCTTGTAAAGCATTCCCATGTCTACGCCGAGATTGTTGGCAATGTAGATTGCGCGGCTCATGCCGCCCTCATCCGGGCTGATGACCATCAGGTGCTGCGGGTCAATCTTCATGTCGCTGTCTGCGTGGCGAAGGATGTTCTTTATGAACTGGTAGGCAGGCTGGACGGTTTCAAATCCGTGAAGCGGGATCGCGTTCTGAACTCTGGGATCGTGGGCGTCGAAGGTGATGATATTGTCTACGCCCATGGACACCAGCTCCTGGAGAGCAATGGCACAGTCCAGAGATTCACGGCCGGAGCGCTTGTGCTGGCGGCTCTCATACAGAAACGGCATAATCACGTTGATCCTGCGGGCCTTGCCGCCGATGGAGGCAATGATCCGTTTCAGATCCTGATAGTGGTCATCCGGCGACATGCGGTTTTTATGGCCGCACAGAGAGTAGGTAAGGGAATAATTGCAGACATCCACGAGAATGTAGATGTCGTCCCCCCGGACAGATTCCTGAACAATGCCCTTGGCCTCGCCTGAACCGAAACGCGGCACACTGGAAGGAATGATGTAGGTATCCCGCTCATAGCCTTCCACCGTCAGAGAAGTCTTGTGATCGGATTCTCTCTCCCTGCGCCACTGCACCAGATAATCATCGACCTTAACTCCCATCTGGGCGCAGCTGGCCATGGGAATAATGCCGAGGCGGCCTACCGGTATGGAATCATAGTAATTGGAATTCGCAGTCATTATGAATTCTCTCCTGTCTGTTTTTCAGACACTGCAGCAAAACAGCCTGCACGGGCCGGTTCGCAGCGGCGTCTTATTTCAGGGTGCGTATATCCGGTCCGGACATTTGCAGAAGCGCATAGTGTCCGTAGATCCTGGAGAATGTCCGGTCGGAAAAGGTGTCCCGGAATTCCGACAGGGACAGGTTGGTGGAAATAATGGTCTGCTTTCTGCGCAGGATCCGCTCATTTACAATCAGGAAGAGCTGCGATGCCACAAACGTATTGGAAAGCTCGGTTCCGAGATCGTCAATAATCAGCAGCTCGCTGTCGAATATGAGGTCGTGCATCTCCTGACCGGCCTGGCGGTCTTCAAAAGTATACGCGCGCAGACTGTCAAACAGGTCATAGGCCGTTATGTACAGGACACTGTGTCCCGCGCGCAGCAGCTCTCCGGCTATGCAGCGGGACAGGAACGTTTTTCCCGTTCCCACATTTCCATATATAAAAAGGCCGCTTCCTTCCTGACCGAAATCCCGGACAAAGGATTCTGCCTGGCCGAGGGCGTCTGCGGCATCCTGCCTGGGGGTGCGGCCGGTCCGCGGGTCCGTCTGGTCATCCGGGTAATAGTCCAGCAGGAATGCGGAAAACCCTTCTTCTCTGCGCATATTGTCCAGATGAGCCTGCTCGTACAGCATTTCCGTCTCAAGCTGCCGGAAACAGCGGCATTTTTCTCTCCCGACATAGCCTGTGTCCCTGCAGATGGGACAGGTGTAGGGGGGCTCCAGCCATTCTTCCGTATATCCGTGCATTTGCAGCAGTTCTTTTCGCCTGGAGGCAATACGGGACAGAGCAGAACGCAGATCAATATCCTCCCCGTCTCCCAGTCCGACCGCCTCACGAGCTTTCTTCAGAGAAAGGGAAGCTCTTTCCTCATCCAGGGCCGCCAGAGCGGGAATCCGTGCGTAGACCTCCGCCTCGCGCTGCTCCTGAATACGGCGGGCATTTTGCGCTCTTGCATTACAGATCCGCATGATTGCATCATGCTGGGCATTCGTCAATGGCATATCGGTACCTTTCAAGTCCGGTTACATCCGGTCTGTTCTATCCGTTCGCCCCGGACTGTCCGGCCGTATCCGGTCCGGATTTCCGGCTCTGTTTTTCCCGCTTGTTCTGTTCCAGCCTGGCAAAGTCATAATCGTTTCGCTGGGAAAAATTGCTGAACCGGTTTGACTGCGCCTGAGCAGGCTGCGTTTTTTTCCTTCCGGAAGAAGCGGTCTTATGAAGATCAGACTGGGTTTCCTGATGTCTGGCATCTTCCCGCGCGATATCTTCCGCCGTGCGGACGCCGGCCCGGTGCCAGTCGGAGAGAATACGTTCCGCATAGGGAAAGCTGGGCTGTCCCGTTTTTCGGACGGTTCTGGCCGCGGCTTCCGCGATGACTTCCTGTGAAAATCCGTAATCATAAAGCCATCTGGTCATAGCCTTCTTTTCATCGGGAATGGGATCCCTGTTGCGGATGCCGAAAGCCTTGAAGATGGCGTAGTATTCTTTGCTGTGAGGACTGGTGCCGGCCTTTGCCTCCCGCAGCGTGCGGATTCCTTCCGCGTGCCAGGCGAGTCCTACTTTTTCAATATAGTTCAGGCTGCGGCCGCCTTTGACAACGCTGTATTCAATCAGGTAATCCAGCAGGTCAAACGGAAACTGCAGTTCATCAAAGAAATAGAGCAGCCGGCGCATATCCGTTGTGCTCAGGGGACGTCCCAGATAACGTTCCGCAACATAGAGGATTTTCCGAGCCTCCTCGTTGTCCTTCAGCTCCTTCAGGCGGGTACTGCTGATCTGGGCGGATTCTTTTTCGGAGGAAGCTTCCTTTTCCGGCGCCGTATCGTTTGCGCCTTCCGGCCCGGCTGTCTCCGGGTGCCTGCCGGCAACGGCCTGCGATGCTTTTTCTTCTCCGGGAACAGCCTTCCCCGCCGGCTCTGCGGCGGACCCGGTATCTGCGGGCGGATCCAGATACAGCTCATCCGGTTCCAGGCGGGTCGCAGCCAGATTCCGGGCTACGGGCAGGAGCGTGACCTCCTCCAGCTCCCGCTGGGCGGCGCTTTTGCCTTCGGAAAAGCGGAGCCTGAGCAGGCCCGCTTTTTCCCAGTACCGGAGCGCCCGCAGAATGTCTTTTTCCGTGCAGGAAAAAACATCCGCCAGAGAAGACAGGGACGTGTTCCGGTCGGGAGCATGCGCACTGCGCAGCAAATAAAGGAATATTTTGACAAACTCCCCGTTTGCGCGGGGCATATAGTAGTCGACAAAGTCGTCCGGCAGCATGGTTGCCCCTGCTAGACGGCTGTCCTGAATCATAATAGAACCCATTGCATCTTCTCTCCCGGAAAAACTGACCGGCCCGGCAATACCGGGCCCTGCGCCGGATCAGGTCTCATCCGGCTGTGAGATCTTCGCCGATACGGACAACATTGCCTGCGCCCATGGTGATCAGAAGATCTCCGGGTTCACAGTGCACACGGAGAAAAGCTTCTATCTCTTCAAAAGAGGGGAAGTAATCACAGTCCGTGCCGAGCTTGCGGATCTCTTCCTGCACGTCCCGGGAAGAAATGCCGTAAATGTCCAGTTCTCTGGCGGCATAGATATCGGCCAGCACTACATGATCCGCCAGTGTCAGAGCCTCTGCGAATTCGTGCAGGAGAGATTTTGTTCTGGTATAGGTGTGCGGCTGAAACACGCACCATACTTTGCGGTGCGGATATTTGGCAGCTGTGCGCAGTGTTGCACGGATCTCTGTCGGATGATGAGCGTAGTCATCAATCACCGTTACCTCACCCATTTTCCCCTTGTATTCGAAACGGCGGTTCGTGCCGTGAAAAGAGGCCAGACCGGACCGGATCGTATCTTCCGCAAGGCCCAGGATATCCCCCAGGGCTATGACGGCCAGCGCATTGCTCACGTTGTGCTCGCCCGGCACTGCCAGCTGAAACCGGCCATAGAGCTTTCCGGCTTTCATGACGCGGAAGGACGCGCAGCCCATCTCATCGTAGGAAACGGCATCCGCCGTAAAATCACCGCTGCCTTTCAGAGAGTATGTGACAATTCTGCAGGGGAGACCTTTTGAGATCATTTTATATGCCGGGTCATCTGCGTTGATGATCAGCGTGCCGTCGGCGGGAAGCAGCTCCGCAAAACGCCGGAAGGAGTGGCGGATATCTTCCAGATCCTTGAAAAAATCCAGATGATCTGCGTCAATATCCAGAATGATGCCTATTTTCGGGAAAAAACTCAGGAAGCTGTTCGTGTACTCACAGGCTTCCATCAGGAAGGTATCCCTGCTGCCGATGCGGTAGTTGCCCTGAATCAGCGGAAGAACCCCGCCGACAGAAATAGTCGGATCCATGTCGGCTTCCATCAGAACATGGGCGGCCATAGAGGTCGTTGTTGTTTTCCCGTGCGTTCCGGATACGCAGATCGGAATCCGGTAATTCTTCATCATCTGCCCCAGGAGCTCTGCCCTGGAGAGCATCGGGATCCCTTTGGCCACGGCACATGCGTATTCCGGGTTGTCCGGATGGATGGCAGCCGTATATACCACGGCGTCGATATCATCGGTGATGTTGTCGGCTTTCTGGGGATAACGGATGCCGGCCCCCGCTTTTTCGAGGCGTTCCGTGAGCTGAGATGCCTGGGCATCGGAACCGGTAACCGTAAAGCCTTCTTTCAGAAGGATAGCGGCCAGTCCGCTCATACTGATGCCCCCGATGCCAATAAAATGCAGATGTGCAGGTTCCTTGAAGGATATTGTATACATATTCCGCCCCCGGATAATGGTCTTGATTGCTGGTAACTCATTATAAAAGAAGCGCACTGAAAAAGCAAGCAGCCGTCCACCCTGGCAAAGCGGACACATATAACAGGACAAGAATAAAAATTCAGCATTTTTTACAATTTTACGGCGTATTTGCCAGTTTGTCTATGAAAAATGTTCACAATCAAAATCAACTATGCTATAATCCATGTATTAAAGGACAAGAGGTGATTGCATGATCAAGAAAGAAATGATCGCCATGCTTCTGGCTGGCGGTCAGGGCAGCCGGCTTGGCGTATTGACTGACAGAGTGGCCAAGCCTGCCGTTGAATTTGGCGGGAAATACAGGATCATTGACTTTCCTTTGAGCAACTGTATCAATTCCGGCGTGGACACCGTAGGCGTGCTGACGCAGTATCAGCCTCTCCGGCTGAACAGTCATATAGGCATCGGCATTCCCTGGGATCTGGACCGCAATGTAGGCGGCGTAACCATTCTGCCCCCTTATGAAAAAAGTGACAGCAGTGAGTGGTATACTGGCACGGCAAATGCTATATATCAGAACATGGCCTACATGGAGTCCATGAATCCGGATTATGTCCTGATTCTCTCAGGCGACCATATCTATAAGATGGACTACGAAGTGATGCTGGATTTCCACCGTGCGAATCATGCAGATGTCACGATTGCCTGCATGCCCGTACCGATCGAAGAGGCCAGCCGGTTCGGCGTCATGATCACTGACGGAAACGGCAGGATTACGGATTTTGAGGAAAAACCGGCACATCCGCGCAGCAATCTGGCTTCCATGGGCATCTATATATTCAGCTGGAACACGCTGAAGGAATCGCTGATTGCGCTTCGCGATCAGAAGGGATGTGATTTCGGCAAACATATCCTGCCGTACTGCAGGGACAGGGGCCAGCGCCTGTTTGCATACGAATTCAACGGGTACTGGAAAGACGTGGGTACCCTCGGATCTTTCTGGGAAGCCAATATGGAACTCATTGACATCATACCGGAGTTTAACCTGTATGAGGAGTTCTGGAAGATCTATACGAACGGCGAGATCATCCGGCCTCAGTATGTTTCCGAGGAAGGCACGGTAGACCGGTGCATCATCGGAGAGGGATCCGAGATATACGGAGAGGTGCATGATTCGGTTATCGGCGCCGGTGTGACGATCGGCAGAGGCGCGGTCGTCCGCAATTCCATAATCATGCGCGGCACAGTGATCGGTGCAGGCGCCCGGATAGACAAGGCCATAATCGCCGAGGATGTCCGGATCGGCAGCAATGTGCGCATCGGCGAGGGAGAAGAAGCCCCGAACGTCTGGAAGCCGCAGATCTACGGATGGGGTCTGGCTACGATCGGCGAAGGAAGCGTCGTGCCTGACGGTATAAAAATAGGAAAGAATACAGTGCTGAACGGTGTCACAACCGCCGAAGACTACACAGACGGAGAACTGCCAGGAGGCGGGGCCCTGATAAAGGAGGGTGGTGATCAGCTATGAGAGCATTGGGAATTATTCTTGCCGGCGGAAACAGCAACAGGATGCGGGAATTGTCCGACAAGAGAGCCATTGCGGCCATGCCTGTCGCAGGCAGCTACCGGAGTATTGATTTTGTCCTTAGCAGCATGACAAATTCCCACATACAGAAGGTGGCGGTGCTTTCGCAGTATAATGCGAGATCGCTGAATGAACACCTGATGTCTTCAAAGTGGTGGAATTTCGGACGAAAGCAGGGCGGGCTGTATGTATTTACACCGACCGTAACGACGACAAACAGCTGGTGGTACCGCGGAACAGCGGATGCTCTGTACCAGAATATACGGTGGCTGCAGGAGTCACATGAACCGTATGTTGTCATTACTTCCGGTGACGGAATATATAAGCTTGACTTTGGCAAGGTTTTGGAATATCATATCGCAAAGCGGGCAGACATCACAATTGTCTGCACGGAATGCAGAGACGACGATCCGAGCCGTTTCGGCGTCCTGAAGATGAACGAAGATTACCGCATACAGGAATTTGAGGAGAAACCGATGGTTTCTGACTCCAGCCTCATTTCGACCGGTATCTACGTGATCCGAAGACGGCAGCTGATAGAATTGCTCGAACGTTGTGCACAGGAAGACAGGTACGACCTGGTCAAGGATATCTTTATCCGTTACAAAAACCTGAAACGGATTTATGGATATAAAATAAATACCTATTGGAGCAACATTGCGACGGTGGAATCCTATTATCGAACGAATATGGATTTCCTGAAACCGGAGGTCAGGGATTACTTCTTCAATCAGTATCCCGGGATCTACTCCAAGATCGACGACCTTCCGCCCGCCAAATACAATCCTGGCAACGTGGTAAAGAACAGTTTAATTTCGAGTGGTTGTATCATTAATGGACAAGTTGAAAATTCTATCCTCTTCAAAGACGTATATGTAGGCAACAACTGTGTGATAAAGAATTCCATCGTCCTGAACAATGTGTACCTGGGGGACAATACTCATATTGAGAATTGTATTGTCGAAAGC
>CADBNA010000269.1 GCA_902795835.1 uncultured Lachnospiraceae bacterium
CCGGTGATCTTGAATCTTTTCTTCGCGCCGCTGTGGGTCTTCAGTTTGGGCATGACAATTCTCCTTCCTGATCGGGCTCGGGGCCCGTCATCTGCAATAATTTATTCCGCCTCGGCGGGGCTGACCTCATCCGGAGTCTCCTCCGGAGAGGGATTTGGCTGCTTGGGCTGCTTGGGTTTTGCCGGCTTCTTTGCCGGAGTGGTCGGCTTGGGAGAAAGGAACATGGACATATTCCTGCCCTCCAGTTTCGGTGCCTTATCCATATTGGCAATCACGACGCACTTCTCCGCAAAACTCTTCAGCAATTCCGCACCGATCTCCGTATGTGCCATCTCACGACCGCGGAACCTGACAGAGACTTTCACACGATCGCCGTCAGCCAAAAACTTCTGCGCATTCTTCAGCTTGGTGTTAAAGTCGTTCGTATCGATACCGGGAGACATTCGAATCTCCTTGATTTCAATGACACGCTGATTTTTCTTGGCTTCCTTCTCTTTCTTCGTTTGCTCAAAACGGAACTTTCCGTAGTCCATGATCCGGCAAACTGGAGGAACGGAATTTGGTGCAATCTTGACCAGATCGTAACCGGCCTCCGTGGCAATGTGGAGTGCCTCCTCCGCGGAAACAATACCAAGCTGCTCTCCTTCAGCAGAGATCAGCCGTACCTGCGGATCCCGAATCTGCTCGTTGATTTCGTGGGTCGTTGTTGCGATGGAAAACACCTCCATGATCTTGGGGAAATTTGAATACAGAAATGAAAAAGTGCGGACACACAGCATCCGCACAGAACAGCCCCCTGATAGAGGGAGAAATCCATTTTAACCGCCGGTCGCCGATGCGCCGGGGTGAGGTGCGAGATGCCGTACCTTCTTTGTTTTGCACAGGCATTATATTCATTAACGCTCAGTTTGTCAAGTTATTTTTTCTGTTACCTGATGTTTATATTTATTTGTGAATCTTTACACGCCATCTTCTTGACGGGGAATAAAAAAACGTGTAGAATACATTCAACCTTAAGCATCATTTTGCTACTGTTCGGAAGGAGGTTGGTTCATGAAGATCGGAGCAATGGAACTGATTGTCATTTTCATCGTTGCTCTTCTTGTCATCGGCCCAGATAAGCTCCCCTCTTACGCGAAGAAATTTGGCAGTGCTCTGCGGGAATTCAGGAAAGCCTCGGCGGATATGACTCAGGACATTCGTGAAAGCGTCGTAGAGCCTCTGGAAGAGGCCCAGCGCCCTTTGCGTGAGGCGATGGAACCGTTGGAGGATCTGAAAAAGGACGTTGAGGGCAGTTTCAAGGGTGTGGAAAAGGATCTGAAGAACATCGGCAAGGCAAAGCCGAAGGATCAGGTACCTCAGGAAAGCGAACAAGCCCCGGCGCCGACAGAGGCTGCAGCTGAAAGCAGTTCCTCAACGGAGGCTCCTGTTTCCGCTGAGTCCGCTTCACAGGCGGCGCCCTCAATGGATGTTTCCGAAGTTCCCCTGACCGAACCACTTGTTCAGGTCACAGAAGAGCATGCAGGTGAAGATAAAACTATTACAGAGTAAACTCAATTAACTACAGGAGGAATAAAATGAAATTTGGAACCACAGAGCTGATTGTCATTCTGATTGTCGTCATCATTATTTTTGGACCGACTCAGATTCCCAAGCTCACCAAGATGTTCGGTAAGAGTGTGAAGAGCTTCAAGGACGGCATGGACGAGACAGAAGAGGATGTCGAGGCCGATGAGTCCAGGAAAGCGAAGAAAGCCAAGGCTGCAAAGAAAGCTGAGAAGAAGGCTGACGACGAGCCTGATGAAGAAGAGTAAGAAAAAGGACGCAGCAAGCAACGACGGCAGCATGAGTCTGTCGGGGCATCTGAAGGAGCTCCGGAACCGTATTGCTGTTGTTGTTGTCCTGCTGCTGGTAGCCTTCACTGCCTGTCTCAGTTTCTCCCCCCAGTTTATCACTTTCCTGACGGATATGGGCAAGGCGTACAATTACGTCTTTGTATATATCGCTCCGCAGGAACTGCTGCTGGTCTATCTGAACACGGCGCTGGTCGGTGCGCTGGTCGTGTGCTTTCCCGTCGTGGCGTATGAAGTTTATGCGTTCTGCAGCCCCGGTTTGACGAAACGGGAGCGCACCTTCTTTATTGCTTCTCTGCTGGCAGGTACTGTTTTTTTTGTCATCGGGGTTCTGTTCGCGCGCTTCATCAGTCTTCCCTTTGTCCTGCGTTTCCTGATTCAGTTCACCGGGGAAGTGGATGTCGCCGCATCGATCAGCATTCAGCAGTACATCGGTTTTCTGCTTACGATCTTCGTTGTATTCGGGCTGGTCTTTGAGTTGCCGGTGGTTTCTGTTCTGCTGACAGGTCTGGGTCTTATTCGGGCAGAATGGCTACGTAAAGGACGTAAGATCATGATTGTGATCATCTTCGTTCTTGCCGCCATTATTACCCCTCCGGATGTCGTGTCTCAGGTGATGGTTGCACTGCCCATGATTCTGCTCTACGAACTGAGTATAGGACTCAGCAGTCTTGTCGGCAAGCGCCGCAGATCCGAAGAAGATGAAGATGGAGACTGAGTCTTCACAGTACAGACTGACAGGATTCGCCCCATCATTGGGATTACAAGAAAACAACATATCATAAAAAAGCACTGACATCTGTCGGTGCTTTTCTATTCCATATGGCAGATCCTGCGGTATTCTCCGCTCTCTGTTCCGGATCGCTCATGAGTCAGAAGCGGCCTCTCCACGGTAATACCCGGGTGTCCGTCTTTTCTTCCCTCTACCAGAACCAGGGATGCCGCGCGATCGGCATTGTGATGCACAAACCGAAGACGTTTGGGCTCAAGATGAGTATTTCTCATCACTTCCATCAGTTCCGCAAGACGTTCCGGTCTATGGCACAGGTACATTCTTCCGCCGCTTCTGCAGAGTCTTGCTGCCGCATCGCAGAGAGCTTTCAGGCTCAGCTCTGTCTCCGTCCTGGCTGCGGCGCGCTCCGCTTCAGGCGACCTGGCTCCCTGTCCCGGAATGAAGTAAGGCGGATTGGTTATCACGAAGTCAAACCCTCCGTTCGGAAGCCGCTTCACAGTCTCTCTCAGATCCCCGGAAAAGACAGCGGCGCGCTTTTCCAGCGCATTGATTCGAATATTATTCCTCGCAACGGCGCAGGCCTCCTTCTGCAGTTCCAGTCCGGTCATACGCAGTTCCGCTTCACGCCACAGAAGAAGGATCATCAGGATGCCGGACGCGCATCCGAGGTCCGCCCCCTTCTCTCCGGGTCGAGTCCCTGCAAAATCGGCCAGCAGAATCGAATCTGTCGTTATTCCCATATAAGCGGCGCTCAGGAATACCGGCCCCCCCGCCCATAATTCTGTCTGCTCCAAAACATCCTCCGATCACTTCTGCTGCCCAAAAGTGAGCAATCACTATGAAAGTCACAAAAAAACGGAGAGGCTACCGTCTCTCCGTTTCTATTATTTTGAGAGCTTATACGTTCTCAATGGCCTCAGCCGGGCACTGAGCGGCGCAGGAGCCGCACTCCAGGCACTTGCTCTGGTCAATCTCATAGTGAGTATCGCCCATATCAATTGCCTCGGCAGGACACTGTGCTGCGCAGGAACCGCAGGACAGGCACTCGTCGGTAATAACAAAAGCCATGATATTCCC
>CADBNA010000270.1 GCA_902795835.1 uncultured Lachnospiraceae bacterium
GTATTTTACCACAAAACACCCGGAGATAACAACAGACAATATCGGCTTTAAAGAAAGCTACGGAAGAAACGCTGCGGCGGCCGCCAGAAAGACAGCGGGCAGACAGTTCGCCACCCGGATTTTCTTACCCCACACCAGATTCAGGCCGACACAGAAGATCAGTACAGACCCGATCAGGGACAGATTTGCCAGCGCCTCTTCTGTCATCACCGGACGGATCAGAGAGGCCAGAAGCGTGACGGCGCCCTCAAAAAGAAAGACCGGTATGGCCGAGAATGCGCAGCCCTTCCCCATGGAACAGGTCATCACCATCACAATAATAAAATCCAGGATTGCCTTGACGCCCAGGACCGACCAGTCTCCCGTAATACCGTCTTCTATCGCGCCCACGATCGCCATGGCGCCGATACAAACCGTCAGTGATGTTGTGACAAACGCTTCGACAAACATCCGGTCCTTTGCATTGCCGGTCCGGATCTTCAGCCACTCCCCAAACCGCTCAAACCAGCGTTCTATGCCGATCAGTTCTCCAATCAGCGCGCCGAGAGCCAGGCAAAGAACCACAAACATGGCCCTGCCGCTGACGACGGCGCCGTCTTCTATGTGAAGCATCCCCTCCATGGCGCCTGCGATGCCGATAAACAGTACGCTGACCCCACACGTCATGTTCAGTGTTTCCTGATGGGTTTCCTTCAGCAGGCCTCCCGTAAAATGTCCTGCCAGACCCCCTGCCACAATGGCTGCCGTATTGATAATCGTTCCGGTCATAGTACGCTCCTGTCATCTTCAATAAAGCTGATGCCTATTGTAGCGCACCCTTCCGGGTGTTGCAAGATTGCGTGTCATTAATTCGAAATACACTTGCAAGTCCGGGCTTTTTTCCACATAATGAACCCATACCGGCAGAGGAGGGGCTTCACAAATGAACATTCTGTATTTTCGGGAACCAGACGGAAAAACGCTGTCTCCCGCCCGTCGACTGCTGATCGGCGCGGGCGGGCTTCTGTGCGCTGCCCTCACCCTGTTCTATATCCTGTATCTCCGCACCGGGGTCTCCTGTTTTTTTCATGATCTGACCGGCTGGTACTGTCCCGGCTGCGGTACCTGCAGGGCCATTCAGGCATTTTTCCGGGGACAGTTCAAAGAGATGCTTTCCTATAACATCATGACGGTTTTTCTGGGAATTCCGGCCGGGTTTGTTTTTATTCATGAATATCTCCGGCTGGTCTTTCCCTCTCTTCATCTGCGTGCCGTTTACGTGCCGCAGCGGACTGCAGAAGGAATCATCGCCGTACTGCTTCTCTTCTGGGTCCTCCGGAATATCCCCGCCTTCTCTTTTCTTGCCCCGGGGTAAATACGGCAGCCTTTTTTAAAAAAACCTTTTACCAATGGTCCTTCATCTATTATAATGTAATAAAGAACACTTCAGATGCAAAAAGCCAGGCAATTATTAAAGGGAGGAAAATTCTATGGCATTTTGTCCAAACTGCGGATCGCAGCTGCCAGAAGGCAGCAACCATTGTCCCAACTGCGGCGCACCTGTCACCCCGCCTGCCGACGTGCAGACAGACAATACGCAGTATCAGCAGCAGGACCCCTTCAGCCCTGCGGATAACCAGCAGTCCTATTCTCAGTATAATCAGCAGCCGTACTCTCAGTACAACCAGCCTTATACGCAGGCACCTCTTCCGCAGGTCCCTACCGGCGGGCTGATGGCCTGGGCTATTATCACGCTTCTGCTCTGTACCATTCCCGGAATCGTTGCCATTGTCAAGGTGAGCGGAATCAACAAGTGTACCACGGTTGAGGAACAGCAGAACAAGATCAAATCCGCCAAAATCTGGTGTACAGTCGGCACTGTCCTTGGCATTCTGGCTGTCATCGGACAGATTGCGTCAAGAGCGTATGGGCTGATGCTGTAAGGAATCGGCCGGCTCTCGAGTCCCTATAATCATCCAAACGCAAACCCCGGAATACCTGTATTCCGGGGTTTGTCAGTCGTCTGCAGTATTATCTTTATCCTTTGACCTTCCAGCTTGCAGCCTCACGCCGCTCGCTGATAAAGTTCTTATAGATACCGTCCTGCTCCATCAGTTCCTCATGGGTGCCCTGCTGGACGATCTTTCCGTGATCAACCACCAGGATCTGATTCGCATGCTCCACCGTTTTCAGCCTGTGGGCGATCATTATGACGGTCTTTTCCGCCGTCAGCGCCTGAATGGCCTGCATCAGCTCGTTTTCATTCTCCGGGTCCACATTGGCGGTGGCTTCATCCAGGAAGATCACAGGAGCGTCCTTCATCATGGCCCGGGCGATGGAAATGCGCTGCTTCTCGCCACCGGAGAGCGACGCACCGCCTTCACCGATCACGGTGTCATACCCTTCCGGCAAAGCCGTGATAAAATCGTGACAGCAGGCCTTCCTGGCTGCTTCGATCACATTCTCCATCGGCGCTTCCGGCTGTCCGAAACGAATGTTGTCTGCAATGGTGTCATGAAACAGGTATACACTCTGAAACACAAAGGAGAAGTTCTCCATCA
>CADBNA010000271.1 GCA_902795835.1 uncultured Lachnospiraceae bacterium
AACCGCGTTCCCGCCAGAACATTCCGGATCTCTACGGTGTAATCCGCCGGAATTCTGCTGATCGTTCCGTAAATGGAAGTCGTGAAGCGGGCGGAAGCCTTCTCTTCTTCGGTCAAGTCCTCATAATTAGTCTTTCCCTGCTCCCCGATTATGACGAATTTCTGCAGTTCCTTATTCCAGCTGCAATAATATCCGTCCTCATTCTTAACGTGATAGGTGTGCATGTCGGCGACAGACAGATCATCATATTCGGAAGCCAGCAGCAGCCGGAAGGTAAACGGCGTCTTATCCTCTTCCGGGCCGATATGGGTAGTTCCGTCTTCTGCAAAAAGCCTCTTTGTGATTGTCAGTGTACGCAGTGCATCCGGTTTGACGCTGTTGATATAGTTCACCTTCGAACGCTGCGCAGCCGTCTCATAACCGATGCCGAAATCTGCTCTGTTGGACGCATAGCCTTCGCCTTTACTTTCAGAGATCTCCTTATCATTCACGGTTACGCTGCTGTATACATCCTTGTTCACGCCGCATTCGATGATCCGGTATGACGTCATCCCCTCCGGGAATCTGATCTCTGCCGTTTCATCGGGTTTCAGGAAGAAAACGTCGTTATATGAGATATTGTCAATAGTGACAGACGGCAGATATTTTACAGGCGTGACGGTGTCATTGTAGAACACATAATTGTCATTCTGTTCTGCACTGTGCGCAATCGCATTTTGCAGGAAGAATTCCTGTGCACCGGGTTCTTCACCCGTCTTGTACAGAATCTGATACGGGAACTCCGCCATGATGGTTTCCGAAGGATCAACACCGGAAAGCTGCTTGCTGAGCTGAACCGTGTCTGTTTTGGCAGCGGCCAGGTTGAAGCGCATATGCAGGTTGGATGCGCCGGCGCCCCTCTCCATGTAGAAAATCCGCATGGTGTGAGGGCTGTAGTCCTGGAATACATACTGCCCGTCTTCGTTCAGTTCAAAAATACCGTTTACATATTCTTCGGCCTCTTCCGCAGTGTGCTTACGGCTCAGATAATTGTCATAGAACAGCTCCCGCAGTGTCGTCAGGGTTCCGTTTACATTTACCTCGCCGGTCCGGAAGTTTACGCTGCCAGGCACCGCGCTGTGGATGCCGCCCAGGTCAATGACCAGCTCACCATCCACGTACAGCCAGAAATCATCGTCGCCGGTAAACTCGAATATGATATCATGTCCCCAGGCATCCAGGCCGTCCGGTGTCTGAGTAAAGCCCGCCTCCAGCTCCAGTCCGAAGTAACAGTCAACTTTTTCTTTGCCATGTTCAACCGAATACAGCCGCTCATACTTTCTCGGATCGCCGTCCGGCAGATCCACTCCATGGACATCGTAGAGATTCTTTCCATTGACGGAAGCAAAAACACCCGGCTGCAGGTCGTTAAACGGGAAGAACTGGCCATGTTTCAGGGTTGGCCTTCCTCCTGCGGAATCATAGGAGCCCAGTTCTTTATAAACGGTAAAATCTCCGCCCTTCTGACCTTTCAGGCTCGCATAATTCTGCGTGCTGTCATATTCAAAATATCCGCTGGAATAATAGATGCTCGATATAAACAGGTGATTGACCTCCTGCGCACCTTCATAAAGGGTGCCCAGGTAACCGCCTTTCGCCGTGGGATATCCGTCCGGACGGTCCAGATCCGTGGAAAGCAGACCCTGATGAAGGACAGTCCCCAAACCGCCGTCATTATTGCCCAGGAAATCACTCATTTCCGGCCGCGTAGCAAAGTCTTTGATCTTCATCGTGATGCCATACTGGCTGTCATCCAGGGTCGGGACTACCGTAAGGCTGTCATCAACGTTCACGTCCTGCATCACAGCGAAATAAAAGTCCATGGCTTCCGACTGCGGGCAGGAGACGATTCTCCCGTCCTCCACCTTCAGGCCGGCATATGAATAATTGTCCTCATCCCAGGCCATGATTGTAGAGAAATACTTGCCGTCACGTCTGCCGTTCAAATTGATGCCGATCGTGTTATCAGACAGAATCTGGCCGTCCGTGACCTGCGGAGCGATATACTTTTCTGAATACTCGTTGTACAGTTCGTAGTAATAATTCGGCTCCCCGGTATCCTCCCAATAATATTCCACAAAATTCCAGAGCAGCGTATTGAGCTGTCCGCTGACCCATTCGATGGAATCCCCTGTTTCATATACCCTGACAAGTGTTCCGTCACTGTCGACCGCATAGAATTCATACTTCTTTGTCTCTTCATTCCAGCTGCGGGTGTAGACGATAATGCGTGAACCGTTTGTGACGTCCGGGGCAGACATATTGATTTTCCTGGCGGAATGCGTCATGAAATAGTCCGTTGTCAGTTCCGACAGTTCTGTCAGATACAGCCACTCGTTTCCGGCGCTGCCGCCAACGGTAAAGCCTGTTTCTGTATTCCCGCTGAATGTCAGAATGCTGTCTCCGTCTCTCAGGCAGATTTCTCCCGCATGGATGCCCGTTCCCGGAATGACCTGCACCTGGCTTGCGTCATTCACATCGCTGACCAGCGAAAGGCCGTTCTCATCCATCTTCAGATATCGCGTGCTTCCGTCTGCTACGGCTGTCAGATGGTATCGGTCACTGCTGACCCAGTGGAACCTCCACATGGAAATGTCGCTGTCACTGGGTGCGAACAGCTGGCCGGATCCGTCTGCCGTGCTCATGACAGTCAGCGCTTTGGCGTTCAGGATACCGTCCGTATCGGAGAGGGCCATCAGAGCCTTGCCTGCTGCGCCGCCGCCCCAGTTCATCAGCCCATAGTATTTTCCGTCGAGCTCATAAGGATCACTGTCAAAATCATCACTGTACCAGAAATTCATCCTGGCGTTCGGGTCATCGGCGCTGTTATATGCCGCGAAGGATGCACCACTAGCACCTCCCTGCATATTCCAGTAATAGCCGTCTTTTCCCAGCATCCGGAATGTCTCTG
>CADBNA010000272.1 GCA_902795835.1 uncultured Lachnospiraceae bacterium
ACATTGAGACGACCGATTTCGTGTATCAGTCCATACTCAATCAGCTTGTTGACGGCGTGATCGGAACTGACGCCGCGGATGCGCTCGATCTCTGCTTTTGTCACTGGCTGCCTGTATGCGACAATAGACAGCGTTTCCAGCACGACCTCTGTCAGGACGGGCTTTTTCGGCTGTTTGGCAATCCGGATCAGGTATTCATAATACTGCTTTTTTGTGCAAAGCTGCCAGGCCCCATTCAATTCCAGAAGACGGATTCCTGACTCCGGAGCCTGATACCGGTCCTCCAGTTCCCGCAGGATCTTTTCCGTGACAGCCGGGGTCTCACCAATAGCTGCAGCGATGCGGTTCAGTTCTACGGAATCTCCCATGGAAAACAGAACCGCTTCCACGGCTGCACGGCTGTCGTAGCTGCTGTCTTCCTCGGGAAACTGTTCTTCTTCCCGGTATTTGTCCCGTTCTTCCCTGTCATTGGCGTCGACGGTCTCGACTATATTCATCTGCCTATAATCTTTCATATTTCTCCTGCAAAATTCTTCCGGCTTACGCGTCTTCCGAATAGCTGTCGCCAACCCGTGACGTATCGTTTATATCCTCCAGAGACTCGATTTCTATCTCCCCAAAGGTGCTCTCCTGCGTCACCTGTATGCGGCCGAGCTTCATCAGTTCCAGGACGGCCAGAAAGGTGACGATCACCTGCATTCTCCCCTTCTGCTTTTCCAGCAGCTTCCTGAAAGAAACTTTTCTGTTCTTTCTGGTGTATATCTCAACAAAGTTCAGCTTGTCCGGAAGGCTGACCTCTTCCCGCTCGATATGTCCGAATTTGCTGCGGATCGGGTCTACTTTGTCTTCCTGCCGTTTCAGTACAAATGCAAAGATCTCATGAAGGCGGTCCAGTGTGACGCCCGCAAACAGTTCCTCCGTATTGACCTCCGGACGGTAGGCTGCCACCTCCGGCGGCAGCTGCTGTTTTCTGCAGACCACATCGCCGGCACGATCCATGCATTCCCGCAGCTTCTGGGCAAGAACCTTGTATTCTTTGTATTCCAGCAGCTGTCTGACCAGTTCTTCGCGCGGGTCTTCTTCTTCGCCTTCTTCATCGGTTTCTTTCGGAAGAAGCATCCGGCATTTGATATCGATGAGGGTGGCTGCCATAACCATGAATTCGCTTGTAACATCCATATCCTCATGGTCCATCTTCCGGACATAATCAAGATACTGGTCTGTAATCTCCGCGATCGGAATATCATATATATCTATTTTGTTTTTGTCTATCAGATGCAGCAGAAGATCCAGCGGGCCTTCAAATGCCTGCAGCTTCACAGGTATTGCCATGGTTATCCTCAAGTGATGAAGTGTCCGCAAGCAGTGAAAACTATACGGTATGTTTATCTCATGGACTCCGGTTTCATGCTCCACGGAGTTTCCGGTTTCATGCTTCACAGAATTAACGTTTTATATTTCTCAGAAAATCCAGCCTTATACTTCACGCTGATCTCTGTAAAGTTCACAGCATACGATTTCACGCGGGTTGCATATGCGCAGGGGAATGGTGTGCTCCCCGCAGCCGGCACTTACGATCACCTGTTTATCCCCGGTCTTAAAAAGGCCGTATGCATTATCCGGGAGCAGGCGCAGATCGGGGCTGATCAGGCCTCTGTGCTTTCCGAGCCGCATGATGCCGCCGTGGTAATGCCCGCACAGAGTCAGATCGGCGCCCCACTCCTGATAGGCCCGCATCATGCGGGGCGTATGGGCCAGCAGGACGGTATAATCCTGCGGATCGGGATCTCCGAATACCTTGCGGATCGCATCTGCAGACAGCATCGGCCCGCCCAGACGGCGGTAGTATCTGCGGGAAAGGTTCAGCCCGCAGATGCGCAGAGGCACATCCTTTACGACTGTCTTCACGTCATCGTTCTCCAGAAAGACAACACCTGCCTCCTCCAGACGCCTCCGATAGCGGCGGTACAGGCAGGGTTCCCCGGTATCCGGATCCGGAAAATATCCCGGCCAGGTGCGGATCCGGCACTCATGATTACCCAGCGCATAATACAGCGGATACGCAGCGGCGAGACGGCTCAGCAGTCCGATCACCCGGCTGACCGGGTGTTCCGGGAGAGAAAGG
>CADBNA010000273.1 GCA_902795835.1 uncultured Lachnospiraceae bacterium
CCTTATCGGGCAGCAAAAATATTCGGAGCCCGGCATCCCGATGCCGATGCATACCGTGTGATTCTGTACGGTTCCCTGGCCTGTACGGGAGAGGGGCACGGCACAGTATACGCCATTCAGAGCGGTCTTCCCGGCACAGAAGTGCTGTTTGACCGCCAGAAAAAAGACCTTCCTCATCCCAATACCATGCATTTTCTGGCGCTGAAAAACGGACAAGTTACTGCCGATACATGGATGTTCAGCATCGGCGGCGGCTCTGTGAAAATTGAAAATGAAGACGCAGAAGATGCAAGGGAAGTCTATCCGTTCCGGTATCTTACGGAGATCCTGCAGGAATGCCGGGATAAGGAGTTGACGCTCCCCCGGTTTGTCACCCTCGCGGAAGACAGCAGACTTCGCGGATATCTGTCGGAAGTCTGGGAAACAATGAAGGATGCCATTCGGCGCGGTCTGACGGCGGAAGGCGTTCTGCCCGGAGGTCTGAATGTAGCGCGTAAAGCCAGGACACTCTTTGAAAAAAGGTGCTATAATGAGAGTTCGGATGTGTCGATGCAGCGGACCATCTCGTCCTATGCCTATGCGGTCAGCGAAGAAAATGCCGCCGGCCATATAGTCGTGACAGCTCCCACCTGCGGCAGCTGCGGCGTGCTGCCTGCGGTCATGTATTATATGCATGAGGATCGCGGCTTCCCGGAAGAGGAGATTCTGGATGCACTGGCAGTGGCGGCGCTCTTTGGCAACGTCATTCGTACCAACGCAAGCATCTCCGGTGCGGAATGCGGCTGTCAGGCAGAGATCGGAAGTGCCTGTTCCATGACCGCGGCGGCGCTGGCCTCCCTGTATCACCTGAATCTTGACCAGATTGAGTACGCGGCGGAAATTGCCATGGAACACAATCTCGGACTGACTTGTGATCCGGTGGGCGGTCTGGTACAGATTCCCTGCATCGAACGAAATGCCGTGGCTGCCCTGAGGGCAATCAGCTGTGTTAATCTTGCCCGTTTTCTCTATGAAACACGGAAGATTTCTTTCGACAGGGTCGTGGAGACCATGTATCAGACAGGAAAAGATATGGATGAGAAATACCGGGAAACCAGTCATGGCGGCCTGGCAATGATGAAGACAGGATGGTCACCGTAGGTCATGCGTATGGTTTTGCCTGACAGCGGTACGGCATTCAGATAATGATAAGGGGAAAAAGATATGACCATCAAAGATCTGGCCAGAAGATTAGGCGTAAGCTACTCTACGGTTTCGAAAAGCCTGAATCATGATCCTCATATTTCCGACCGCACCCGTCAGAGGGTGCTGGAGGAGGCCGAGCGCTGCGGCTTTGTCCTGAATGCCAACGCCCGCAATCTTGCCAGCAGGCATACAGGAAAAATCGGCATCCTGTTTTCTAATAATTTCAACCGCAGTGAGTACCGCTGGTTTTTCGGCCAGCTGGAGATGTATGCGACACGCGCCATAGAAGAGCTTGGATATGACTACGATATCCAGCCGCACAAAAATATCAGGGGCGAAAGCAACCTTCTGAAAATGGTCAGCGGCGGACAGGTGGACGGTGTGGTTATTTTTTCCAGGGACATTACGAAAGCGGAATACCTGCAGCTGGAAAACAGGAAGTTTCCCTGTACATATGTTTATTACAATCCGTCTTTTCTGACGGACAGGCATCCGGATCTGTTTATGGATGACGATGAGCAGGGCGGGTATCTGGCCACAGAGCATCTCATTGCAAAAGGTCATCAGAAGATCCTCACGATTCGTTCTGACGATTCCGCCATGCGGATGTATGAAGCCAGAACGCAGGGGTATATCCGGGCCATGCATGCACACGGGCTGACTCCCGCTGTTCTGGAAATGCCCATGACCTTCCCGGCCGCCAGAAATCTGCTGAAAGAAAGATTTGATTTTATAAAGGACTTTTCCGCGCTCTTTATCCAGCAGGATCAGCCCGCACTGTCCATGATACAGGAGCTGGAGAGAAAATACGGCGTTCGCGTGCCGAAGGATATTTCCGTCATAGGCTACAATAACATTCAGCTGATCCACGATCTGGACATCCCTCTGACTACAGTGGCAGATCCCATGGAAGATGTCATACGGAGCGCGGTGAAAGCCTGTATCTGTCATGTCACCGGAAAGCCCGAGGACGAGATCCGGCTCCGGCTTCCGCGGCTGATCGAGCGGGAAACAGTGCAATTGAAAGATACGTTTTAACAAGAACAAAAAGGAAACCCCGTATGAAGTCCGCCCAGATGCAGAAAAAGAAGAAAATCCTGCTGGCCGCAGTCAATGCCAGTTATGTGCATTCCAACCCGGCGGTATATGCCCTGCGGAGAAGTGCGCATGCATATGCGGAAAAGCACTCCGCGCTGCGTAAAAACAACTCTGCCCCGTTCCCGCAGATCAGCATAGCCGAGTATACGATCAACGACCGCTATGAAGATATTCTCTTCGGCCTGATGGAAGCCGGTGCGGATGTGATCGGCATATCCGTCTATATCTGGAACGCGCAGATCTGCCAGTCGCTTCTGGAAGATCTGCGGCGTCTGCGGCCTGCCGGTGAACTGCTTCTGTTTGCAGGTGGCCCGGAAGCTGCCACACATCCGGAGGTTTATCTGGAGAGCTGCGATTTTGTACTGACCGGCGAAGGAGAATACGGCTTCTCCCGTCTGTGCGCCGCCCTTTCAGAAACGGACCTGCCGGATATTTCCGCGGACTTGCTGCCCGGCGCCGTCTTTCGGAAAGGCGGCAGTCTGTGTTCATCTTCTGCCGGGCTGTCGGTGCCGCAGATTGAAAACATGCCGTTTCTGTATGACGGAACGGAAGATTTTACAAACCGGATCGTATATTATGAATCCAGCCGCGGCTGCCCTTTCCGCTGCACATACTGTCTCTCCTCCCTCGACTCGCCTGTCCGTTTCCGCAGCCTGGAGACGGTCAGGGAGGAACTGCAGTTTTTCCTGGACCGGAACGTATCCCTTGTCAAATTTGTAGACCGCACGTTTAATGCGAATACATCCCGTGCCCGGGATATCTGGACGTATATCCGGGACCATGACAACCGGAAAACCTGCTTCCATTTCGAGATCGGCGCGGATCTGCTCCGGGAAGAGGATCTTGCTCTGCTGCGATCCCTCCGGCCGGGTCTGATCCAGCTGGAAATCGGAGTCCAGTCAGCCAATCCGGAAACGCTTTCCGCCATCCGCAGAACCGCAGACACGGGAAAAATTTTTCATGCGGTTCGGACACTGGCGGAAACGCAGAACATTGTGCTGCACACAGATCTGATCGCAGGTCTTCCCTATGAGGATCTGGCCTCCTTTGCGGATTCTTTTAATCTTGTATACGCGCTGCGCGCGCATCAGTTCCAGCTGGGGTTCCTGAAGGTGCTGGCGGGAACAGAGATGCAGCGCCGGGAGAAGGATTACGGCCTGATCAGTTCGTCACGGCCTCCCTACACGGTACTGACAACAAAATGGCTTTCCTCCGCCGAGATTGACCGGCTGCGCGGGATCGCGGACATGGTGGACATGTTCTGGAATTCCGGCCTTTTCCGCCATGCCCTGCCGTATCTTGAGAATCTGTTCGACTCGGCATTTGCCATGTATGACAGCCTCCTGGATTACTTCCGCTGTGAGCAGGACCGGAAAGCTCTTTCCCCGAGAGCCAGAGGGGACTTCCTGGCTGCATTTGCGCGCGCGGCGGCGCGTCAGGATCCGGAGTGCTCACCGCAGGGTGCACAGACTGTATTGCCAGTTGCCGGAAGCGCTTTCTCACAGGATGTGTTTGAAGAACTTCTGCGCTTTGACGCATATCTGCATTTCCACCCCAGCCGCCGGATGACGGCCGAGGAGACTTTCTCAGCCGGCATTTACGGCCAAGAAAAAACCGGACCCTGCCGGATCCGGTTTGACTACCATCATATACATCCCGTTACGAGAGAAGCAGCCTGCACGGTTCTGCCATAAAGTTCTGCGCTCATAAGGCGCTGCCGTCCCGTGATTCCGGTTACATGATGAGCGCATAGCCGTGTGGGCCGGCTCCTGATTATTCTCATTACATTTTTAATACCCGGTGCCATAA
>CADBNA010000274.1 GCA_902795835.1 uncultured Lachnospiraceae bacterium
TGGCTTGCCTACAGCATACTGCTTAACCATGGCGGGACGTCCGTCGGCAACATGCCGATACCGGTATGTCTGAAGGCCGTAAGGGACCTGAAAGGGCAGTTTCGGGAAAAACTCTGCACATCATTTACATTATCGGATACCGGTGAGTTCTGCATACAGCTGGCGTTTCCCTGTCAGACAGACTGAGAGGAAGGCGCAGAACCGGTTCAGACAGAAAGGGATGCCATGCCTGAAAAAATGACTGCAGCTGAAGGGCTTCTGAACCTGACACGGAAATCCGGCGTTCTTTCCGGGATATTTGGAAGGATCCGGGAGATCTCGCAGGAGGCGGACATATGGATTTTCGATGCGCAGCAGAATAAGTGGTTCCGCATGGAACACAACAACAGCAGGCCCCTGCTTGCTTTTCCTGAGGTCTCTGACATGAGATGGGTCACGTTCCAGGCTGCAGATGGCACAAAGCCGGCGGCGCATATTATTGTGGGACAGCATCATATAATGGCGGTTTCCGTTTCCGTCTACAGCAAGGGGACTTACAAAGGGGAGGTGGCAGCTGCCCCGCTGTATTCGGGATACGGAGCCTTCCGGATATTCGCAGAGAAGGATGCGGACTGCCGGCTTCTGTATGATCCCCGCCTTGCCCGGATATTTGAACAGCCTGCCGAAGAGGACCTGGCCCGGGACAGCGGCACTCTCATGCCGTCTCTTATATATCTGATGCTCGGGGTCAGGCGGTATCTGGAAAGCTATCTGCGGCGACGCAATGTCCAGATGGAATCGGATATTGTAAAAAGCAATTACGCCGGCGCCGAACAGGAATTTCAGGAGATGGGCGCTCTGGCGGACTCGATCCGGGAGAAACAGATTATGTCCTCTCCGGGAGACGAGGTGCTTGATTATTTTATCAAAATGCAGCACCGGATTTTTCCTGAAGATGCGAACAGCGATGCGGCCAGGATGGAACAGGATCTGATGCGGATGCGGCATATCCTTGCAAAATGGCAGAACAGAATCTGTCCGGTCCGGAAGGAAATTGAATTTGTCTCTCTGTACCTGCGGATGCAGAGGAAAATGCAGTGCAGGCGTATCGGCACGGAGTTTCGCGTACAGAAGGACTGCCTGGATCTGGACATTCCGTTTGGCACCATCCAGGTGCTGACGGAGCTGTCTGCAGACAATTTTCCTGCCTTTTTCCGGAAGGAAGGGGTTCTCTCTCTGTATGTCCGGCGGGACGGCGATTTCTGCCGGATCAGCTATTCGGACAAAACTCTCGTTCTGCCGGAGGAGCGGGTCAGAGAGCTGATGAATCTGCGCTATGTTTCGGAATGGCACTATATGATCAGTATCCTGCAGCAGGAGAAACTGCCTGCCATTGACCGGATGATTCTGAATATGCAGGCAATATATCAGGACAGCTTTTCGGCGGATATTGTCAGTAGTGAGCAGTCGGGAACAAGTATACAGCTCCGGTACCGCTGCGTATGATCTGCGGGAGCAGATATCCGAGTGCGCAATAAAAGAATGGAATGTGGCAAATTCTACCAAGGTGCATGGCTCCCCGAAATGGGATAATGGTTATATTGTAGAACACTGGGAATTTTTAGTCTGCAGAATTAATCAAATCAACCAAAAAACCCGCTGACTTCAAGTTCTTTGTGTAGATGGGTGGTGAAAAAAGAGTGATTGTAATTGGAATTGACTGCGGAAGTCAGAGTACGGCCGGCGTTCTCATCAAAGACGGCCAGCCGATTGCGAAAGCAATGACTCTGACTGAATTTGATGCTGAAATTGCGGCAACGGAAGTGATCAAACAGCTTTTGAAAACTGCCAAAGTTACAGACATATCAGAGATCAGGGATATCGCAGTCACTGGCGGCGGCCGGGATCTGGTGGGGTTTGCCACGGAAGAGGTTGCCGACAGCAAGGCGCTTGCCTACGGAACCCATTATTACTTCCCGGAGGCGGAAGCAGTCATTGATGTAGGTGCTGAGGGCAGCAAGGCTGTCAAGATCAATCCGAACGGCACAGTTTACCAGTTTGAAAAAAACGACCGGTGCGCTGCCGGTGCGGGAGTTTTCATAGAAAACATGGCGCGCGCGCTGGAAGTCAGTGTCTATGAGATGGGCCCTCTTTCGCTGAAGCATACGGAAGAGAAGCCGATGAATGTGCAGTGCGTTGTTTTTGCGGAGTCGGAAGTTATCTCCATGATCCATGAAAAACGCACATCCGAAAATATTGCCTACAGCATACATGCCGGAATCGTCAACCGGATGATGACCATGATCAGAAGACTGGGCAAGGTGAAAAAGTATGCCTTTGTCGGAGGCGGCAGCCTGAATGAAGGCCTTGTGCAGTGCATGAAGCAGACTCTTGAAGGGGATCTCCAGGTTATGCCGGAACATTCTATGTACATAGCTGCGCTGGGTGCTGCACTGAGCCTGCTGGCGAAGAAGTGACAGGGGGTGGATAGTTTGGAGAAAAAACCTGAATATTGGCGATGGTCAGAAGTACAGTGGGTAAATCCGGATATCCCTTCCTGGAAAGGCAAAACGCTGACAGCCGGCGTTGACATCGGGTCAACCAGTACGCAGTGCGTAATCGTGGCGGACGGCGAGATCTATTGCTACTCGAGTATCCGGACCGGATCCAATAGCCCGGATTCAGCTGTCAATGCGTACAACAAGGCGGTAGAAGGAACCGGTATTACCCGTGAGGATCTTTCCTACATCATAGGAACCGGATATGGCCGGGTAAATGTTCCGTACGCGGACAAGACCGTGACGGAGATATCCTGTCATGCCCGGGGCGCGAACTATATCTATGGCCCGTCCGTTCGGACGGTGCTGGATATGGGCGGCCAGGACTGCAAGGCGATCCACTGTGATGAGAACGGAAATGTCACCTCATTCCTGATGAACGACAAATGCGCGGCAGGAACCGGCAGAGGCATGGAGGTCATATCCGACCTGCTGGCGGTGCCGATCGAGGAGATCGGTGCGCGCTCCCTGGATGTCGCGGAAGAACCGGAAGCCGTTACCAGCGTATGTGTTATTTTCGCAAAGGAAGAGGCAGTGCGCAAAATGCGTCACGGATGGACAAAGGAAATGGTCCTGGCTGCTTACTGCAGAGGCATGGCAGTGCGTGTGGCCGGTCTGATGTCCCGTGAAGGCATCGAGGGCGATTTTGCCATTACCGGCGGAATAGCGAAAAATATCGGTGTTGTGCGCAGGATTGAGGAACTGCTGAATGTTAAGGCAAAGGAACCCAGATATGACACGCAGATTGCAGGCGCTCTGGGCGCAGCCCTGATTGCACAGCAGTTTGCCGCAAGGAAAGCCGGAAAAGGTCAGGCAGGAGCCGCTGCAGGCGGCATGATGGCATATTTCGGCTATCAGGACGGGTCCGGAAGCTATTATATCAAAATCAATACCAAACATTGTCTGCAATGTAAGACAAAAGCCTGTGTGGCGGCCTGCCCGCGGTCTCTGATCGAGACGGCAGTCAACGATTTCGGCGGAGAGGCGGTTCAGATCAAAGAGAGCAAAAAACGCCTTCTCCAGGCGGAATGTGATCACTGCAAGCTGGCTAATCCGTCTAATGACTCACTTCCGTGTCATCAGGCATGTCCGTTTAATGCAATCGAACATACCTGGTAATTGCATGGCTTTGTTTTGACTAGATTGGAGGTAGAAAACATATATGGCTGGTTTTATGAAGGAATTGTATGGGACACCAAATCAATTCATAGATGCCTGGAAGGCGCAGGGTAAGAAGGTAATCGGCACAGTCTGCTGCCATATTCCGGAAGAGCTTGTTTACGCTGCCGGAATTCTGCCGATCAGGCTTCGCGCCACCGGCTGCAGGGATGATTCCCAGGCGGCCCTTCTGATGTCCAATTTCAGCTGCAGTTTTTCCCGCGGCGCACTGGAGAAACTGCAGGACGGAACCTACGACTTCCTTGACGGCATTATCTGCTCCGACGGCTGCGACATGATTCACCGCGTGTACGACAACTGGGAGTATTTCGAGACGGAGGGCAAATTCAAATACCGTTTCTGGGCTCCGCGTATCGTTCATCCGGGCGCACCGAAAAAATACATTGATCAGTGCCTGGAACTCAAAGAAGCTCTCGAGGCTTTTTCCGGCAATAAGATCACAGAGGAGAAGCTGGCAGAGGCAATCGCAGTTTACAACGAGTCCCGTGTCCTTATCAACAGGCTGTATGAACTTCGGAAACGTCCTGAGCCGCCGGTATCCGGCGAAGACTGCCTGGAGTGGACACTGGCTTCCATGTCCATGCCCAAGGACATTTTCAACAAGCTGCTTGGCGGCTTCCTGGCAAAGGTAGACATGCTTCCGCCGATCAAGGACAAGCGCGCCAGGATCATCTGGACCGGCGGTCCGGTCGACGAGCCGGGATATCTGAAGATCTTCGAGGACAGAGGAGCTCTGATCGTAAATGATTTCCAGTGCTTCGGCAGAGGCCGCAACATTGACATCATTCCGGAGCCGAAGCCGGGCCAGACCTGGTATGACACCCTGGTCGACACATATCTGAACGCACCGCTCTGCCCGCGTATGCCGCAGTCCTATGATGCCATCTTTGATACTGTTAAGGGCATGGTAAAAGAATACAATGCGGACGGCGTCATATTCTGCTGGGTGAAAAACTGTGAGATCTACGGACCGACGATGGCATTTGCCAGAAAGTACATCGGCGGGGCCGGCATCCCGCTTCTGCTTCTTGAGAGAGAACAGTTCCAGTTCAATGAGGGACAGGTCGGTATCCGTATTGAAGCTTTCCTTGAGATGATCGAAGGGAGGAAATAAGATGGGCTTAATTGAACTCAGAAAGAGCGACAGAAGAATTTTTAAAGAAGCAGCAGAGGCAAATAAAGCCGCTATGGAAGCCTCCCGCGCAAACGGCACCGGCGACGACTGGGTATATGAGTTCCAGTACAATTACTGGAATGCCGTTGCCACGGCCCATGAACAGGGTAAGAAGCTGATCGCCATCGGAGCCGGCTTCCCCACCGAGATTATTTATGCGCTGGACGCCGTTCCGTTCTGGCTGGATCTGAACGGCATCTGCATTTCCGGTTTCCCGAGCGACTGTGCCGATTTTATTGAGCTGGCAGAAAATTATGTCCCGCAGACCATGTGCACGATCGACCGGCCGAATATCGGCGCTATGGTCGCCGGCATGTACGAAGTTCCGGATGCAGTCTTCACGGTGACCGGACCCTGTGACTCCTTCCGCCAGCTGTATGCTTTTGCGGCCAAGATCTTTGATGTTCCGATTTACTGGTATGACCAGCCGATTGAAAGAACGGACAAGACCATGCATTACGTCGCGGAGCAGTATCACGATGCGATCGTACAGCTGGAGAAGATTACCGGCAACAAGCTGGATCTGGACAGACTCCGCACATGCTGCCGCAGAACGTCTGAGGCAAATGCCTATATCATTGCGCTGGCCGAACTGAAAAAGACGAAACCCTGTCCGGTTCCGTCCACCATGCAGGTTCTGATCGAGTACGCTCCGGCCGTGTACGGCACACAGTGGTTTGTCGACATGGTGAGAAAGCAGTATGAGTTCGCGGCTGCAAATGTGGCGGCTGGTGTCGGCGTCATCCCTGGCGGTGAGAAATACCGCCTGATGATCTGCCAGAACATGATCTGGGACATGCTGGAGGTGCTGGAATATCTGGAGAAGGAGCTGGGCGTGGTAGTCGTCTCCGGTTCCTTCCAGGGCGTGGAAGGCATGATGATCGACGAGACGGATATGGATTCTATCCTCTATGGACTGGCAGCCCGCGGCTTCCTGCAGCCGATGATCGCGAATGCAGGCTCCTACGCGTCTGACTGGATCCGCCAGAGTGTCATGATCGCTAAGGACTGGCACATTGACGGCGCCCTGTATCTGGGCCATGTGGGATGCAAGCACACCTGGGCAGCAGCCCGGATCCTGTATGATGCCCTGATGAAGCAGTGCGGCATCAAGACCCTGGAGCTGGATGTGGATGCCATTGACAGAAGATATCAGAACTCTGAAGAAGTCATGGCGACCATTAAGGAATTTGTCGACACACTGGAGGATTGAGAATGGGCATTTCGATCGCTGTTACCGGCAAAGGCGGAACGGGGAAAACCGTTCTGGCGACAATCATGATCCGTATACTGGCACAGGAGTGCGGGATGAAGGTGCTGGCTATTGATGCGGATTCCGCCAGCAGTCTTCCCTATACGCTCGGGCTGAAGGTGGAAAAAACCATCAGCCAGCTGCGCAAGGATTCTTCCGGCTATAATTCCGTGGAGAAAAAGATCGACCGCAAACCGGTAGAAGAGATGATCCGCCCTCTGGTTGTCCATGGGCAGGGTTTTGATCTTCTGGCTATGGGAAGGCCGGAGGAGCCGGGATGTTTCTGTGCGGTAAACAGCCTGCTCCGTTATGGCATTGATAATCTTGTTGATGACTATGACGTGGTCATTATCGACGGAGAGGCGGGCCCTGAGCAGCTGAACCGCAGAGTAATGTCCAAGCTGGATTATCTGTTTACCATTGCGGATATGTCCTACAGGAGTTTTCAGACGGCAAAGGGAATTCAGGAGATTGCACGCAAAAGCGAGGGGGAGATCCGCGTGGAGCACGCGGCTATTGTCCTGAACCGCGTCCGTGACAGGAACGAATGCATTGATTTCCTGGATGATATTGAAGTCGTCGGCTACCTTCCCGAGGATGACACCCTGAACCGGTTTGACCGGGACGGTATTTCTCTTCTGGAGCTGCCGATGGACGCCCCGATCGTCAACGCGGTGAGAGAAGTGCTGGTACACGCTCTCGGCGCCGGAAAGTAAGCAGTATAAAAATAGAATAGTGTTGCGGCAAGGCGGCTGAAAATGATTTTCTGCTGCCTTGCCGCTTCGTCGTGTCAGGAA
>CADBNA010000275.1 GCA_902795835.1 uncultured Lachnospiraceae bacterium
CCCCAGCTGGGGAAGCGTCTTATGCGACTCGTCAATGATGATCAGGAAATCATCCGGGAAAAAGTCCATCAGCGTATAGGGGGGCTGACCCGGCTTCAGGCCGGATAGATGCCTCGAGTAATTCTCTATGCCGGAACAGACGCCGGTCTCCCGGAGCATCTCAATGTCAAAATTCGTCCGTTCTTCAATCCGCTGGGCCTCCAGCAGACGGTCTTCGCTCTTGAAAAAGCGGATCCGCTCCTCCAGTTCCTTTTCTATATCAGACGTCGCCCTCATAATCGTGTCCATCGGCACCACATAGTGAGACGCCGGGGCAATCGTCACAAAATTCAGCTCCCGTTTCTTCTCTCCGGTCAGAAGATCAATCTCAGAAATGCGCTCAATCTCGTCCCCGAAGAACTCGACCCGCACAGCCTCTTCGCTTCTCTCCGCGGGCACGATCTCCAGCACATCCCCGTGAACGCGGAATGTGCCGCGGTGAAAGTCAATCTCATTCCGCTCATACTGAATGTCAATCAGGGCGCGGATAATCTCATCCCTGTCCTTCTGCATGCCCGGGCGCAGAGGGATGATCATCTTCTCATAGTCCTTCGGGCTGCCCAGGCCATAGATACAGGACACACTGGCCACCACGATCACGTCCCTGCGTTCAATCAGAGAAGACGTTGCAGACAGCCGCAGCTTGTCGATTTCCTCGTTTCTGGATGAATCCTTTGCGATATATGTATCCGAAGAAGGCACATACGCTTCCGGCTGGTAGTAATCGTAATACGATACAAAATATTCCACGGCGTTCTCGGGGAAAAACTCACGGAACTCGCTGTAGAGCTGCGCAGCCAGCGTTTTATTGTGCGCAATGACCAGCGTGGGCCTGTTCAGCTGCTCAATCACATTTGCCATGGTAAAAGTCTTGCCGGAACCGGTAGAGCCCAGAAGGGTCTGACACTGGTTCCCCTCCCGGAAGCCCTCCACCAGCGCCTCAATCGCCTGCGGCTGGTCACCGGTGGGTGTGTAATCCGAATGCAGCACAAAATGATCCATGCAGTACTGTCCTCTCTGTGATCTTATCTTCTTAAAGTCGTAATAATTGTATAATATGCCTCTTTATAATGCAATATCGGCACATTTATTGATCGGAACCATTTGACGGAAAAACAATCTCCGCTGCTCCTTTTTATTTTCGCTTAAGGTTGACCCCCTACAATCCGGAAGTACAGAAAATGATACCGGCCTGCCCGGAGAAAGGAATGAACTATATGAAGAAAAAAAGAGAGGATTCGATAAAGATTATGGTCCGTGATACGGCTCTGGCTGCTGCGGTCATGGCTGTGCTGGCCTCGATGAGCGCCATAAGCACACACGCAGAGACAGTCGGGACACCCGCAGAGACATCTGATACACTTGCAGAGACAACCGGGGCATTTGAATTTGCTGATGTTTTCACAGAGCGGGATCTGGCGCAGACAGCGGATCTCACAGACGCCGTAAGTCTGACAATGAAGGATGGAGAAGACACCACAGTCTCAGAAGCAGGCGTCTATGTGATTACCGGAGATGCGCAGAATGCAGCTGTTATCGTAGACGCCCCGGACGATGCCAAGGTTCAGCTGGTGCTGGATGGTCTTTCTCTCTCAAATGAAGACCGTCCCTGCATCTACGTGAAAAACGCAGACAAAGTATTTGTCACAATGACAGACTCCACGAACACGCTTACCGTATCCGGCGCGTTCTCTGCCGACGGTGAGACAAACACAGATGCCGTGATCTTTTCCAGGGACGACCTGATTCTGAACGGAACAGGAAACCTGACTGTCAGTTCCACAGAAAACGGCATCTCATCCAAGGATGACCTGAAAATCACAGGAGGTACAATCACCATATCCTGCGCCAAAGATGGACTTGAAGCAAACGAATCCATTGCCGTCGCAGACGGGACTGTCACCATCAGAGCCGGCGACGACGGACTGCAGGCCGGTGATGAAGACAGCAGCAATTCCGGAAATATTTATATAGCTGACGGCGCTCTGACGGTCACGGCAGCAGATGACGCAGTCCGCGGCAATGCGGTCATCCAGATTGATGACGGCAGCCTGCAGCTGGCTGGAAGAGAGTGTATAGAGGCCACCTGGATCCGGATCAATGGCGGAACCATCGGGATATCCGCATCCGACGACGGGATCAACGCGACAGCAAAATCTGACATCTGCACACCGCGTCTGGACATCAGCGATGGTGACATCACTATTGTCATGGGGGCAGGCGATACCGATGCCGTCGATGTAAACGGCGATCTGAGCATCAGCGCCGGAACACTTGATATAACCGCCCAGTCTCCCTTTGACTGTGACGGCCAGATCGCGCACACCGGAGGAACCCTGATCATAAATGGGGAAGAGACAACGGAGATCGCAAACCAGATGATGGGCGGCCGCGACGGAATGGGCGGTTTCGGCGGAATGGGCGGCCAGGGAAAGATGGGCGGGCAGCCCGGCATACAGAACGGCATGCGGCCTGGCGGCGAATTCGGTGCACAGGCAGGACACCCTGGCAGAGGGGTGACTGAAACGAATTGAGCGAATGCCTGTAGCCCTTAGGTTTCCGGGATGGGAAAGAGGGGGCAGCGCAGGGTATACCTTTTCCCGAAGCTGAGCGAGACGGAGGAGTTCTCATAAAGAGAACTCCGTAGTTTCGAGCGGTACCCCTCTTTCTCACTCCCGGAAGTCTTAGGGATACGGCTTGAGCGAGCCTGAGCTTCAGGCGCCCCTCTGCCAGGGTGTCTTGCCTGCATCTGTGACCGTATCCCCCTCTTTTCATCCCATGGCATCATAGCTGCCGGTCCCGAAATCACTCTGCGGCCCCATGCCTTCCGGGCCGCTGAAACCATTCTGCGGGTTCCGGCCTTCCTGTGCACCGAATTCGCCGCC
>CADBNA010000276.1 GCA_902795835.1 uncultured Lachnospiraceae bacterium
AAGATCTTGGCGCGGTGTGCCCTGTCCATCGGCGGATGCTTCCGCCAGAAATCATCGTACTTTTTGTGCCGCGGCCTTCCGTGCAGGAAGAGAGCGCGATATGGGAATTCAGCGGGCATTGGCATATATCCGATTACTGCTGTGCTCATCTCTGTGTTTCTCCTCTCCGGGAATGCTTATATTTCCTGCAGGTCAGGCACTTTTGTTTCTCCTGCCCTGTGACCGCCGATCTGCATGTTTCGCTCGATCGCGGTTGCTCCTTCCAGCAAGTCCAGTCCTTTAACCACAGCGTTCTTTCCGCAGCGCTTCCGGATTTCCAGCATGGCCCCCTGGATGGCTTTTTCTCGTTCCAGTGCATCATAATCCGTGAACAGATCCAGCTGGTACATCCCGTTGTCGACGGCAGTATTGTCCGCGTTTACTCCGATCCGCCGGATCAGGAGCCTCCGGTCCACCTTTTTGTCAAACGCTTCCGTCATGGCAGCGGAAACTGTCTGGAAGGAGTTGGTGGCATTTGTGAAACGGACGGTACCGTTCGCATGCTTCGGATGCAGCCGTCCGTAGAAGTCGATTGCCAGCGGCCCATCATAGCCCGGGCATTCCTCCAGACTTTTCCAGTCAAAACTGATCCACCAGGTAAAAACGCGTGAAATCAGGTTTTTCCGGTACATGTCTGCACACAGCACATCGATCATTTCCAGAAAAACGATGCGGGCTTCCTCATACGTATATGGTCTTGGCAGTACCTGCCCGTTGGAAAGGCTGTTTCGTGACGGCTGAAAGCTCTTGATATCCTGCATGCGGACCGGCTCGATGCCCCAGGCGTGATCGATCAGGATCTCCCCGTCGACGCCGAACTCTTTATAAAACCATTCTTCGTCGAGGACGGATCGTTCTGCCACTTCTCCCATGGTATACATGTAATTCTTCTGCAGGCGGCTGGCCTTGCTGGGACCGATCTGCCAGAAATCCGTCAGGGGTCTGTGGCTCCAGAGGCGGTAACAGTAAGAGCTCTCATTCAATTCCGCAACCCGGACCCCGTCCTCATCCGGGGCAGCTTTTTTGGCGACAATGTCCATAGCGACTTTTGATAGGTACAGATTGGTGCCGATCCCGACGGTGGCGGTGATGCCGGTTGTCTTCAGGACGTCCCGGATCATGGCCATAGCCATTACATGGGCAGGATGCCGGCCGGTCCGCTCCGCCTCCGTCTCATACAGATGAAGATAGGGTGTTGCATAGACAAAGACTTCATCAATGCTGTACACATGGATGTCCTCAGCCGCGGCATACCGCAGATAGATGGAGTAAATCAGGGCGGATACCCTCTCGTATTCCGCCATGCGCGGTGTTGCAGTGTAGTAGAGGATCCTGGTGTGGTGTGCCCTTTCATACTGACGGATGGCCCGTTTCGCTTCAAACAGCCGTGGCCTTGACGGAACGCCGATGGCCTTCAGGGCAGGGCTGACCGCCAGACAGATCGTCTGATCGGAGCGGGACGGATCGGCAACCAGCAGATTGGCGCGCAGAGGGTCCACGCCGCGGGCGACGCATTCCACACTGGCGTAAAAAGACTTCATATCGATGGCAATAAAGCAGTTGGTGCCGGATGCGGCCTGCACGGCGATCACCTCCCTGCCCGCAAAGGAACGTTTGTTCGGGTGCGCGGGTGAAATTACAGGCAGACAAATGTCCCGCAAGGGAGACCTGCAGCCTGCCCGAATGAATGGATTGATTTGAATACTGCTGTAATGGATACCGTACCGGATTACAGCTCTCCGGCATTATCCCCGATAATCCCGAGGAAGTTCTTTTCCGGAAGCCGGGGGATGTTATACCGGATTCCGTATCGTTCCTGCATCTCATAATATTTGATCAGCAGAAGATTGATGTTTATGTTTGATGCCTTTGCCATCTGTACAATGTCATAGCCATAGGACTCATATTCAGCAAGGCTTTGTTCGTCTATAAGAAGTTCCGCAGCGAAGATGTTTGCTTCATACTCTGCAGCGCTCCGGATATCGAAGATTTCATATTCCTGAATGGTCTGGCCGTCCATATTCCGGCAGAGCTGCCGGTGCAGCAGGGCATGGCCGAGCTCATGGGCACAGACGATCCGCTTCATCTCATCGGAAAGATTGTTGTTGATGAAGATGAAGGGGACATTCAGCATGAGGGAGAAAGCGCCTTTCAGCCGGCCAAAATCATCCCGCAGCATGATCTCCGCTCCTTTTTCACCTGCCAGCAGAAAGGGGTCGCGGGTACCGTACTTCCTGATCAGCTTTGGAGGAATAAGGTAAGCGTCCGGATTCTTCATAATCTTTCCTCTTCGCTGTGCTTCTTCGGGACGAATCTGCGGTTGATTTCCTTCGCGCGCCAGTAGGCATCCTGAAGGGCACGCATCATGGCATCCATGTCACGTTCCTCCAGTTCTCCGCCGGCATAGAGAGCCTCGACATCCTTTACAAGCTTTTCTGCCTGGCGGCGTCCCCGGCTGCCGTATTTTTCAGAAGCCCGGACAGTAAATTCCGCATTTTCATCCATGAGAGAGGAAAGATCGATATCCAGCACTTCCGCAAGCCGCACATAGCTGTCCCTGCTTTTCGGCATGCGGGAGCCGTTCTCATAGTTAATGATTGTCCGGACGGCGATGCCCGTCCTTGCCGCGAGGTCTTTCTGGGATAATCCCCGCTCCTTTCTGGCCGTGCGGACTTTTTCTCCGAATGTCATGAGGGTGACCTCCTTCTCTGAACTTCTGCATGCTGCACGTAATGCAGGTGAAACATGTTATGATAACAGGCTGCACGAGGTGCAACTTGCACCTAAATAATAGTGCAACATGCGGCTGCTGTCAAGCGGTTTTCTTGTGATAGACGGAATACGATGCCTTTGTTATACTCAGGAGGAGATGCCCCCCTCCTCTACAGGTGGTGGAAATATCAGCTTTTCTCAGGAGGTGCCATGACGAATAAAGAGATCCGAAAGAGGCTGTATGAACTGCAGGACACAGGATACAGGGATTTTCAGATAAAACTGCTTCCGACCGTCGGCCATGAGACGGTGATCGGAGTCCGCACGCCGGCGCTTCGGAAGCTGGCCGGAGAACTGCGTAAGGATCCTGACATCGGTGTTTTTCTGCAGGACCTTCCGCACGCCTTCTTTGACGAAAACCAGCTGCATGCTTTTATCATTTCCGGCATGAAGGACTTTTCGGAATGCATCGAGCAGGTGAAACGGTTTCTGCCGTTTGTTGACAATTGGGCGACCTGTGACCAGCTTTCTCCGAAGGTGTTCAAAAAACACAGGGCTGAGCTGCTCGGCTGTGTCAGAGAGTGGATCAGATCCGACCTGACCTATACGGTCCGTTTCGGCATCGGGATGCTGATGCAGCATTTCCTGGATGATGATTTTGATCCGGAATATCCGCAGCTGGCGGCGGCGGTGCGGTCTGAAGAATATTACGTTAATATGATGACCGCCTGGTATTTTGCCACGGCTCTGGCAAAACAGTACGATACGGTCCTGCCGTACATTGAACAGAGAAGGCTGACGCCATGGACGCACAACAAGACGATTCAGAAGGCTGTCGAAAGTTATCGGATCACCCCGGAACAAAAAGAATATCTCCGGAGCCTTAAGGTCAGATAGAACAGGACGAGGCCGCAGATGAACGGATTGGCAGGCATTGCATTTTGGTTTATACTATGGACAAATGGGCAATATAGTTTTGTCAGGAAACAACAGGGAGGAAGCGTATGTTAATCAATTGCAGCAATCATCCCAGCCGCTTTTGGGGCGCTTCTCAAAAAGAGGCGGCAAAGGTATACGGAGAGACCGTGGATCTCCCTTTTCCGAAGGTGGAGCCCTGGTTTGATACAGAGGATCTCCGGGCGCTTGTCAGG
>CADBNA010000277.1 GCA_902795835.1 uncultured Lachnospiraceae bacterium
AAATACAAGCCCCTTCCGCTGGCAAAGCCGGGACAGGAAGACGATGTGGCCTGCGGTCTGGACGTCTGCATTATCAACAACTCCAATGTTATCGGCAAGCCGGCATCCATGATGCTGACCAACCGTTTTGCGACGGTCTCCATCATTCACCACCTGACACACGGTGAGATCAAGAACGATTACTCCACACAGGCGGATGTTGTCATCGCAGCCACCCCGTTCAAGGATTCCGTGACAGCCGACATGATCAAGGAAGGCGCTATCGTCATCGACGCAGCCGTTGTCCGCGAGAAAGCCTTTGACGCAGACGGCAATCCGGTTATCAACGAGAAGACAGGCAAACAGAAAATCGTGACCCTGGGCTGCTGCTCAAAAGACGTCGAGGAAAAAGCCAGCTGGAAGACACCGGTTCCCGGCGTAGGCGCAATCACATCTGCCATGCTCGCCAAAAACCTGATCAAAGCGTGCAAACTGCAGAACGGAATCGAGTGAGAATTTTTATTCCAGACCGTTGACGCATTGTATAAATTTGAGTACAATATAGATGACGGATTCCGTTACCTGAAGTGTTCGACTACCTGTTTATATTGAACCTACAATTGCTTTAAAACGGGATTCCTATATTGACGTGCGGATGTCAGGCCTCCCTGCAGAGGAAGACAGAAGCGGCGTTTGCGGTTACCCACCTGGATTTCGATCTAGGAGTCAACTTTACAGGGACGACACTTCGGGCCGGGAGAAGAAGCAATTCTTCTCCCGCTTTTTTTGGTGTATAAGTCCAGTCCCGATATCCAGATCCCGTGCATGCCTGCATGCAAAGGGGACTGTGACCTGTAGGGACGGTTCCTTAGAGCTCACTGAAAGGGATTGCCCCCTGTCTGCAGGGAAGGCTGCTCTTGGTTCAGCCCCTCCCCGCCAACTTCCACTTGACACGCTCCCCTCAAAAGCTTACAATAACGCAGGTATAAGGCTATGACGGTGTCAGTACGGATGCATTTTCCGACAGAGAGAGAGGATCACAGGCTGCAAGTCCTCTCAAGGTTCAGGTGTATCCCGAGGTTCGCACCCGAGCTTTCTGCGTGAAGTCCCCATTAAGCCGCCTATGGGAGCGGTCTCCGGGATGTGTAGCGCGGAACGTGTCTGCACGTTACAGCAGCTTTTGAGTGCCCGGCCTGCCGGGAATCAGGGTGGTACCGCGAGTTATGATCTCGTCCCTATGCGGATGAGGTCTTTTATTTTTTAAAGGGAGGAATAATCAGATGAGTGACGGCAGCATGAAAGAACGGTTGAGCGTGATCGTTGCGGCGGCCTTGGAAAACATGCAGAATTCAACGTCGACAGATGCTCTGAACGAGATCCGTGTCAGGATTCTGGGAAAAAAGGGCGAGCTCAAAGAGGTCATGAAGAGCATGAAGGACGTTGCCCCCGAGGATCGTCCTAAGGTCGGGCAGATGGTCAACGAAGCGCGTGACATGATTGAAGCCCGGATGGCCGAGATAAAGGAAAAAATCGAGCGGGAGCAGCTGGAGAAGCGTCTGGCGACAGAAACAATCGATGTGACGCTTCCCGCCAAAAAGGCTGAGCTGGGCCACCGCCATCCGAATCAGATTGCGCTGGAGGAGCTCGAGAGGATTTTCATCGGCATGGGTTATGAGGTCGTCGAGGGACCCGAGATCGAGTACGATGACTACAATTTCACCAAGCTGAACATCCCGGCCAACCATCCGGCAAAGGATGAGCAGGATACCTTCTATATCAATAAGGATATTGTCCTGCGCACCCAGACTTCTCCCACACAGGCCCGCGTCATGGAGAAGGGAAAGCTGCCCATCCGCATGATTTCTCCGGGACGCGTCTTCCGTTCAGACGAAGTGGACGCCACCCATTCTCCGTCCTTCCATCAGATCGAGGGACTGGTCGTAGACAAAAATATTACGCTCTCAGACCTGAAGGGCACGCTGGAACAGTTTGCCAAAGAAATCTTCGGTCCGGAGACAAAGACAAAATTCCGCCCGCATCATTTCCCGTTCACAGAGCCGAGCGCCGAGATGGATGTCAGCTGCTTCAAATGCGGCGGCAAGGGCTGCCGTTTCTGCAAAGGCGAGGGATGGATCGAGATCCTCGGCTGCGGCATGGTGCACCCGCATGTCTTCGAGATGTGCGGCATCGATCCGAACGAATACACGGGTTTTGCCTTCGGCGTCGGCCTGGAGCGCATCGCGCTGCTGAAATATGAGATCGACGACATGCGCCTGCTCTATGAGAATGACCAGCGGTTCCTGAATCAGTTCTAGAACATCTGCACACCCCGTCTCAGGCACGCTCTCGCTGCCTCATCCTCGCAGCGGTACTAAGGCTCCCGCTGAAGCGGATCGCCTAGTGCCGGCGGGATTCGAAGCACCTGAGTACGGGGTATCCAGATGTTCTTAAGATGACCAGTACAAAAGGAGAATACATATAAATGAACACTTCAATGTCATGGATTAAAATGTACGTGCCGGATCTGGACGTCACCGCGCAGGAGTATATGGACGGGATGACGCTCTCCGGAACGAAGGTAGAAAATTATCAGCAGCTTGACAGGGATCTGGACAAGATTGTGGTCGGCCGCATTGCATCGCAGGAACCGCACCCGGATTCGGACCACCTGGTCATCTGCCAGGTAGACGTGGGCGGTGATGAAAATGTGCAGATCGTGACCGGCGCCCCGAATTCTCATGTGGGCATGCTGACACCTGTTGTCCTGCCGGGCGGCCGCGTGGCAGGAGGCCATGACGGCAAGATGACCGAGGGCGGCATCGAGATCAAACCGGGCAAGCTGCGCGGAATAGACTCGTACGGCATGATGTGCTCGATTGAGGAGCTTGGAAGCAGCCGCGAGTTTTATCCGGAGGCGCCGGAGAGCGGCCTGTATGAGTTTGACGCGGAATCCGGCGTGAAGCCTGGCGATGACGCCATAGAGGCGCTTGGCCTGCATGACGTGAACATAGAGTATGAGATCACATCCAACCGGGTAGATTGCTACAGTGTGATCGGCATCGCCCGCGAGGCGGCGGCGACCTTCCGGAAACCGTTCCATCCGCCGGTGATCAAAGAGACCGGAAACAGCGAGGATGTGCATGACTATATCTCCGTGGAGGTGAAGGACACGGATCTGTGTCCGCGCTTCACGGCCCGCGTGGTCAAAAACATCCGACTGGCCCCGTCACCGAAGTGGATGCAGAGGGCTCTTGCCGCCAACGGCATCCGTCCGATCAACAACGTTGTGGACATCACGAACTATGTCATGGAGGAATACGGTCAGCCGATGCACGCCTATGACCTGGACACCATTGCAGGTCACAAGATCATCGTGCGCCGCGCGGATGAGGGCGAGACCTTTACCACGCTGGACGGCAAGGAGTACACGCTGGATTCCGGCATCCTGACCATCCGCGACGCGGAAAAGGCCGTCGGTCTGGCCGGCATCATGGGCGGCGAGAATTCCATGATCACGGAAAACGTGCACACCATGCTGTTTGAGGCTGCCAATTTCGACGGCACCAACATCCGCCTGTCCTCCAAAAAAATCGGACATCAGACGGACGCCTCCCGCAAGTTCGACAAAGGACTGGACCCGAACAGCGCTTCCGAGGCCATGAACCGCGCCTGCCAGCTGATCGAGGAGTTCGGCGCCGGCGAAGTGGTCGGCGGCATGATCGATATCTACCCGGAAAAGAGAGAAGAGTCCCGTGTTCTCTTCGAGCCGGATAAGATCAACGCGCTCCTTGGCACGGATATTTCCGCGGAAGACCAGCTGAAATATCTGGCATCCGTAGAGCTGCGCCTGGATGAGAAAACAAATGAAATCGTTGCCCCGACCTTCCGGCAGGATATTCACAGAACCTGTGACCTGGCCGAGGAAGTCGCCCGTTTCTACGGATACAACAACATCCCGATGACCCTTCCCAGAGGCGAGGCTACGACCGGCAAAATATCCTTCAAGATGATGGTCGAGCAGAAAGCCCGTGACGTAGCGGAGTATTGCGGATTCTCCCAGGGCATGTGCTTTTCGTTTGAAAGCCCGAAAGTGTATGACCGCCTTCTCATTCCGGAAAACGACCCGCTGAGAAATGCCGTACAGATTTCAAATCCTCTCGGGGAAGACTTTTCCATCATGCGGACGCTGCCTCTGAACGGCATCCTGACATCTCTTGCCTCCAATTACAATCATCGGAACAAAGATGTGCGTCTGTATGAGCTGGGCAATATTTATCTGCCCAAAGCCCTGCCTCTGACAGAACTCCCGGATGAGCGCATGCAGTTTACGCTGGGCTTCTACGGAAAAGGTGATTTCTTTGAGATGAAGGGCGTGGTTGAGGAATTCCTGGGCAAGATCGGCCTGGGGAAGGATCTCTCCTATGACGCAAAGGCAGGCAAGCCTTTCCTGCATCCCGGCCGACAGGCGCTGGTGCTGAACGGAGATACGGTTATCGGCTATCTCGGCGAACTGCATCCGGTCGTACAGAAGAATTATGAGATCGGCGCGCGGACTTATGTGGCTGTCATTGACATTCCGTCCGTCCTTCCTATGGCGACCTTTGACCGCCGCTTTGAGGGAATCGCCCGGTTCCCGGCTGTCAGCAGAGATCTGTCCATGGTCGTGCCGAAAAAAATCGAGGCGGCTGCCATAGAGAAGATGATCCTGCAGAGAGGCGGAAAGATTCTGGAAAGCCTGACCCTCTTCGACTTATATGAGGGAGCGCAGGTACAGGCCGGATACAAGTCCATGGCATGGTCCCTGACTTTCCGCTCGAAGGAAAGAACACTGGAGGAGGCGGATGTGGCTTCCGCCATGAAGAAAATTCTGAACGGACTGTCCGGCATGGGGATCGAGCTGCGGCAGTAAGAAAAGGCCGGAAATAAAAAACGGGACAATATACAGCAAATACCCTGCCGGAGCAGCCCGGGCTGTCCGGAAGGGTATTTGTGTGCAAAGGAGAGAAAAAACTGCAATGATCATATATGTCATGCGCCACGGAGAGACATCATGGAATAAGAGCAGAAGGCTGCAGGGACGTCACGGAGCCGATCTGGATGAAGAGGGCGTACTCCTTGCGGAGGTTACAAGAGACGGCATGAAAGACATTCCCTTTGACATCTGTTTTACCAGTCCGCTGATCCGGGCAAGACACACCGCTGAGATCGTAATCGGAGATCGGGATATCCCGGTTATCGAGGAGCCGCGTATTATGGAGATCGGCTTTGGCATATGGGAAGGAAAAAGCTGTGACCTGAATCACCTGGAAATCAGCCGGGAGGATTATCTGGCGTTTCACGATGACCCGTTCGGTTACAGACCTCCGGAAGGTGGTGAAACGATAAGTCAGGTAGTTGACCGATGTCAGGATTTTTTCCGGGAGCTGATAAGCAGAGAAGATCTGCGGGACAAAACGGTTCTTGTTTCAACGCACGGCTGTGCCTCCCGCGCCTTCCTGAACAGTGTGGTTGACGATCCTTCGGATTTCTGGCAGGGACATGTGCCGATGAACTGTGCCGTTAGCCGGATCGATGTGCAGGACGGACATGCGGAACTGACGATGTTTGACCATGTCTATTACGGGAAGGAATA
>CADBNA010000278.1 GCA_902795835.1 uncultured Lachnospiraceae bacterium
CGAGGTTACGGATAAGGCGTCTTTCATTCAGGCAGTCAGATATGACTATGTCTGTGCGGAATACAGAAATAGCTACCGTCTCAATGAGAATTTTATCGGTAGTAACTGTCTGGGCGTCGATATCGATAATGACCATTCGGAGAACCCGGATGACTGGATAGCACCTTCGGATGTGGCAAAGGTGCTGCCTAACGTGCGCTTTGCCGCGCACTTTAGCCGCCACCATATGAAGCAGAAGGGTAAAAAAAGCCCGAGGCCGAGGTTCCACGCATTTTTCTGTATCGATTGGGTTGACGATTTCGAGGTGTACAAGGATCTGAAGGAGCTTTTGAGAATGGTCCTTCCTTACATTGACAAGAACGCCATGGACTCTGCCCGTTTCTTCTTCGGGACAAAAGATCCAGAAGTCGAGTTTTATGAGGGGAAACTCACTCTGACACAGTTCCTTGATGCGGATGAGTTCGATGCTGGAATGTCCCAGGGCTCCTATGGCAACCAGGTCGTTATTGAAGAGGGACGCAGGAATGCCACGATGAGCCGCTTTGCCGGGAAGATCGTCAAGCGCTACGGGGCAACCGAGAAGGCTTTCGAGATTTTCATGGAGGAGTCTATGAAATGCACTCCGCCCCTCGACGATGAGGAGCTGGGAAAGATTTGGAAGAGCGCCTGCCGCTTTGCGAAGAAGGTACAGAGCCAGGAAGGTTATGTGCTGCCGGAACAGTACAGGCCCGGCTGTGCGCTGAAGCCTGCCGATTACTCGGATATCGGGCAGGCAAAAGTGGTCGCCATGGACTGCGCAAACGAGCTGGCCTATTCCACAGGCACAGACTTTTTGGTCTATGACGGAACCCGCTGGGTGGAGTCGAAACCAAAGTCTGTAGGCTGTATGGAAAATTTCCTGGACCGTCAGCTTGCCGAGGCGAGGGAGGCGGTCGAAAAAGCTAAGGAAAACCTTATGCTAACTGGTGTTCCGGAAGAGACGATATCTGCCGGCGGAAAAGCGCTGGAAAAGCAGATCGGGATGAACCAGAGGAAAGCGTACATGGCCTACCTCGGGGCAGTTTCTTATTATGCCTTCGTGATGAAACGCAGGGACATAAAGTACATCAATTCTGCCCTTATGGCGGTGAAGCCGATGGTGGAGGTGGAGACACACGACATTGATAGTCATGAGTTCCTGCTGAACTGCCCGGACGGGACCTATGACCTGCGTGAGGGGATGAGCGGAAGGCGCGACCACGACTCCGCGGATTACATCACTATGATCACGGCATATGCGCCTGGTGACACAGGGAAAGAGCTGTGGCTTGATTCCGTCAATCGAACCTTCCAGGGGGATGCGGAGCTCATCGACTACGTCCAGCAGACAGTCGGCCTTTGTGCCATCGGGGACGTGTATCAGGAAGCCCTGACCATTTCCTACGGCGTCGGTAGCAACGGAAAATCCACCTTCTGGAATTCCGTCGCGGGGGCGCTGGGGACGTACAGCGGCATGATTTCCGCGGACACCCTGACGGTCGGCTGCCGTAGGAACGTGAAGCCGGAGCTAGCAGAGGTGAAGGGCAAGCGGATTCTGATCGCGGCAGAGCTCGAGGAGGGGATGCGCCTTTCTACGTCAATCGTGAAGCAGCTTTCCTCCACGGACGAGATCGAGGGTGAGAAGAAATATAAGGACCCCTTCAAGTTCAGACCCACCCACACCCTTGTCCTGTATACGAACCACCTGCCGAAGGTTGGTGCGATGGATACCGGTATCTGGAGGCGGCTTATCGTGATCCCCTTTAATGCCAGCATCATGGGAAACGGCGAGATCAAGAACTACTCAAAGTATCTTCTGGACAATGCTGGTCCCTACATCACGAAGTGGATCATCGAAGGTGCCGAGAAGGCTATCAAGGCGAACTTTAAGCTGAAGGTGCCGAAATGTGTCCGGGATGCGATCGCAAAGTACAAGGCTGACAATGACTGGATGAGTCATTTCCTGGATGAGTGCTGCGTGATCGGTGCGGGTTATGAGGAGAAGTCCGGTGAGCTGTATTCAGCGTACCGGTCGTACTGTGCCCGCTCCGGTGAATTCACCCGGAGTACCACGGAGTTTTATTCATCCATCGAACAGCGCGGGTTTGTTCGTCACAAGCGTAAAAACGGGCGTTTTGTGGTCGGCTTAAAGCTGGCGGAATTTGAGGAATAATCCAAAGGGTGACGGTCGTGACAGTTGTCTACTATAACCCACTTTAGGGCTGAATTTTTAAAAACTCTATATAGGGAATTTAGTGTGACAAGCGTCACGACCGTCACCTCATATCAGGAAGGAGAATACAATATGACATTTTTCAGTTTTATGATACGGAACCATAAAGATACGAAAACGGAGGCTGACCAGCTCGCTAACAAAATGAGGATGGACAGGGACCGCTTTCCGAGAAACAGCAGGAAGCTGGATGCCTGGGGTGAACTGCTCCACGAGTACATGAAACGCCACCCTGAGATTTATGAGGGATTCATGATGACCTTTGAGGAATGCTGGAAGGAGTATGTGAAATGCGAGAAAAGCAAATCGAGAAGAAACTCGTCAAAGCCGTAAAGGCTGTAGGCGGCATCTGTCCGAAACTCGTATCGCCCGGCATGGATGGGATGCCGGATCGCATCGTGCTGCTGCCCGGTGCACACCTTGGCTTCGTAGAAGTGAAGGCACCGGGGCAGAAGCCGAGAGCCTTGCAGCTGCGTCGGCACAAACAGCTCCGGCAGCTTGGCTTCCCGGTCTTTATACTGGACGACCCAGACCAGATTGCCGGCATCATTAAGGAGGTAAGCACATGGCACGCATGATAGAGCTTGCGGATGGGAGCAGGCACATCCTCATAGGTGAACAGGACATTCTCTCCCTGGTGGATGCGTATATGGGATATGAAGCCCGGAAAGAAGTCGAGGAGCTTCTGGCAGAGCAGGACCTGAACGCGGATTATATCGAGGACCTGGAAAAAGAACTGAAGGCCGCAAGGGAGAAACACCGCAGCGTGATGGAGACCTTGCGGGAGGAGTCCGAGGTCATCGCGGATCTCATCCGGGAGAAGGACATCGACAGAAGGGCGCTGTCCGCGGCAGCAGGTAGGATCGGGACCATCACTAGGAGGGAGCTTCATGTATGAGCAGAACTACCGTGACCTGGCGGACGCCATCATACTTATGGCGGTGAAGGATTTTAAACCTGCCTACCGTAGACTTAGACGACAGCCAGACGATAAGAAAGCACAGGATGAGGTCAGGCAGATCACGAAGTTCTTCTGCTCCCAGTACTTTGTGGCACTTAGCGACTTGGACGGTCCGGCACTACTGAACCGACTAATAAGAGAAATGGACAAGGAATATGAAAAGAAATGACTTACATGAATATCAAACGTACTGCGTGGATTTCCTGAAGACCCATCCGGAAGCCATGCTGATTCTCGAGATGGGTCTTGGCAAGAGCTGCATCAGTTTGACCGCCATCTTGGACCTTATGTTTGACAGCTTCGACGTCGGCAAGGTTTTGGTCATCGCACCCTTACGTGTGGCTAAGACTGTGTGGCCTGAGGAGCGTGATGCCTGGGA
>CADBNA010000279.1 GCA_902795835.1 uncultured Lachnospiraceae bacterium
CTGATTATTTCCTATATGATCAGCTTCTTCCACGACCTTCCCGAGGAGATCGAAGAATCCGCGAAGATCGACGGCGCGACAGAATGGCAGCTGTTCCTTCGGATCGTGCTTCCGCTGGTTGCCCCCGGCATCGCGGCCATCGCCATGCTGTCCTTCATGTACGCATGGAATGAGTACACCTACAGCATCATGTTTATCCAGTCCCCGGCGAACAACACGGTTCCGATCGCCCTGGCTGCGCTGAACACGGAAGACAACCTGACGAACTTCGGTCTGACGGCCGCCGGCGGCGTGATCTCCGTCATCCCGATCACCCTGTTTGTCATCTTCGCCCAGAACTACCTGATTTCCGGTCTGTCAAGCGGAGCAGTGAAGTCCTGACCTGCGGGGTTTTCAGATAAGGGGAGTTCTCAGATAAAGGGAGTTTTCAAATAATAAGTATTAAGTATATAAAAGGGCTTTCCTTTTTATATAGAAATGCATGCAGAAAAGAAATGCAGCAAAGCAAAGATTTTTAAAGGAGGAACAACATGAAAACGAAAAAGTATCTGTCACTTGGTCTCGCGGCAGCTATGACACTTGCTCTTGCGGTTCCCGCAGCAGCTGATGAGCCTGTCAAGATGACACTGGCTCTTCGCGGCGGCACATACGGCGAAGTCATCAAGCAGTGCCTGCCGGCATTTGAAGAGGAAAACAACTGCAAGATCGATGTCCTGGATCTGGAGTTTGATGATCTGCACAGCAAGATCGCCATGGACGCCAGAAACGCGACAGGCACCTATGATCTGGTAATGGTAGACGGCTCCTGGATGGCTGAGTTTACCGAGAACAACGTCCTGACAGACCTTGGCGCAGCGGGCTACTCCTTTGACGAGGATGTCATTCCGGCAACGACAGAGATCTGCAAGGCCGGCGACGGCATCTATCTGGCCCCGTACTTCGGAAATGTTACCGTCATGCTGTACAACAAGGAGCTTGTTGAGGCTGCCGGTTACACGGGCGAAGGCGACATCGAGAGCTGGGATGATGTCATGACCATCTGCGAGGCTGCCAAAGAGGCCGGCAAGAACGGTTATGTCACCCGCGGCGGCAATGCCGACTCCATCCTGTCCGACTTTATCCCGGTTATGCTGGCAAACGGCGCATGGGTTGTGGACGAGGACAATCAGCCGACCGTTAACACTCCTGAGATGAAGGCTGCCCTGGAGCAGTACAAGGCTCTGCAGGAGACCGGTACCACAATGGAAAAAGATGACATCGTAGCCCAGATCGACAACGGCGACGGCGCTCTGGCAGTCGGCTGGCCGGGATGGTATTCTCCCACAGCCGATACCGCAGGCAGCTACACCGTTATCCCGACCATGCTGAGCAAAGGCGGCGAGTCCCTGAACACTGCTCTGTACGGCGTATGGTGCATCGGCGTTCCGGAGAATGCTCCGAACAAAGACCTTGGCGTGAAGCTTCTTGAGTACCTGATGGATCCCGAGGTTCAGCTGTCCACAGTCGAAGCCGGCGGCGTTCCCTGCAGATATTCCTGCCTGAAGGATGAAGGCGTTCTGGAGTCCAAGCCCACCCTTGGCACTGTCTGCGACGCTCTGGAAAAAGGTGTGTATCGTCCGGTTATCGCCCAGTGGTCCGAGTTCACCGAGATCTTCGGAACCGAGATCGGCAACTACATGAACGGTGCGGATCTGGATGCTTCTCTTGAGCTGGCTCAGGAAGAGCTTGAGGATCTGATGGCCGGCTGATTGCCGAACCATAAGGGTCATCCCTGGTATTAGAAACAAATGACAGGCCGGGGGCTTTTCCGGCTTCCCGGCCTGATTCTTACCTCGCTGACACTGCAAAACGAATTTATAGAGACACAAATCCTACAGACACAAATCCTGCAGACACAAATCCTGCAGACACAAATCATACGGACACAACTCCTGCAGACACAAAACATACGGACACAAGTCATACAGACACAAATAACTGACAATATTCCGGAACTGCTTTTGCGCAGTTCACAGCATTTTTCAATCATCCGGAGATCGACATTTCTGTTGTCCGGGAATGTTCAGAAGAAACAGATATAAAGAGGGACAGACAATGGCTAACAAAGAAGTTTCCAGCGC
>CADBNA010000280.1 GCA_902795835.1 uncultured Lachnospiraceae bacterium
CATGGATGTCCCGGAAAGAGCCCACGCAGGTCAGTTCATCACTGTCCACTGTCATGGTCATAACCGTGTAGCCGTTTTCATCGTTGTGAAATATGATATGTTCTACGTATCCTCTGATGGTGTCCATGTGTGTTCTCTTTCGGACAGAAAATGTGTTGTCGGGTTCTGTTTACGGATTTTTTACAGTATAGGTTATAGGTTTTGAAAGCCGATTCTATATTCGGACGCCGTCACGGCAGATTCTCAAGACCTCTCGGAAATCAAGCGGCCCCCCGAACAGGTCCAGAGCACTTCCTATTGTAACATGAAGATGTCCGCGTCCTGTATCCCGGATCCACCGAAGATCCTCATAGCTTCCTATTCCACCGGCATAGGTAACCGGCACTTCCGTGTGTTCTGCCAAAAGGGTCACAAGCGGCCGCTCCACGCCGGCCGCCCGGCCTTCCACATCCGCCGCGTGCACCAGGAACTCATCGCAAAAGGATGCAAACCTGCGCAGCGTCTCCGGCGTCACCTCCACATCGGTAAACCGCTGCCAGCGGTCAGTAACTATATAATACCGGCTGTCCCGCTTCCGGCAGCTCAGGTCGAGCACCAGATGCTCTCTGCCTGTTTCCGCGACCAGACGCTCCAGGCGCCCCCAGTCGACCCGGCCTTCCCGAAAGACATAGGAGGTGACGATAACATGGCCGGCACCGGCCTCCAGGTATGCTGCCGCATTCTCAGCCGTGATGCCGCCCCCGATCTGCATGGCTCCCGGCCAGGCGCGCAGCGCCGCTAAAGCCTGCTCTCTTGTTGCTTCATAGAAAGGGGACGACGGAGGATTCAGGAGTATGATATGTCCGTTCGGCAGGTTCATATCCCGGTACAGACGGGCATACCAGGCCGCATCCTTCTCCGAGACATAATTCTCCGCCGCGGCATCTCCCTCATCCCGAAGGGACCCCCCGACAATCTGCTTGATTTTTCCGTTATGAATATCGATGCAGGGACGAAATTCCATTCTAATCCTCCTGTCGGGACAGTCTTTCCGGTTTTTTAATTCTATCACAGAACGAAAAAAATAATTCTTCAGCTTTTACACCTTTAATCCGGATAAGGCGGGAGATATCTCCCGCCTTATCCATACTATCATTTTCTTTCAGATGCCACAACCGGAACTCACCCGTCTGTCTGCGTCTTTTTTACAATTGCATACACCAGTTTTTTTCTGTCGAAAAGCAGCTCCCGGTCGGCCAGGCGCTCCTCTGCCAGATAAGCGCGGATGTCATCCAGATCTCTCTGGATCGTGCGGGTATCCACACCGAACCGATTTGCCTCCTCCACTTTTACAATCCCTTTCCCCTGCATCATCCGGTCATACATGCTCAGAACTCTCATCGCTTTCGACATCTGTTTCCCTCCCAGGCACAGCTTCCTGCTGATCATATCCGTCTCTTTTCAACGCCTTCTGTGCAGATAGACATATGGTGACAAAGAAAAGTTCAAATTCGCGGCTGAATTTCAGCGTGTTCAGGAAAAAAACAGTTCCTGCCGGGAAGAAAAAACAGACCAGGCGCCTCCAGGCAAAACCTCATAGACATATATTGTCCTTTATCTTGCCGGATGCACGCTCCGACTGGCTGTATGCTGTATTTTATGCTATAGTTTCATTACAGTTGTCCGGCACACGCCTGACCGGATCAGCGCAGGGGTTCGGGAATACTGCAGAGCTGCAGGAAGGAAACATGAATGGATGCAAGAGTTCGGGAAATCTGTGAGAGCGTCGGAAAGGTCATCATAGGAAAGAATACCGTCATCCGGCGGGTACTGATGGCATTTCTGTCAGAAGGGCATATTCTGCTGGAAGATGTGCCCGGTACCGGGAAGACGACGCTGGCCCTGACTTTTGCGAGAGTCCTGGGGCTGGACAGCAGACGTGTCCAGTTCAATCCGGATACCCTTCCGTCTGATATCATCGGATTTTCCGTGTATGATCACGTAAGCGGACAGCTGGTCTACCAGGAAGGGGCTGTCATGACCCATCTGCTTCTTGCCGACGAGATCAACCGGACGTCCAGCAAAACGCAGGCAGCGCTTCTGGAGGCGATGCAGGAAAGACAGGTTACCGTGGATGGCACTGCGCATCCGCTGCCTGAACCCTTTCTTGTGATTGCCACACAGAATCCGGCCGGGTCAGTAGGAACCCAGCTGCTGCCGAACGCGCAGCTGGATCGTTTTCTTGTGCGGCTGTCCATGGGATATCCGGAGCGGAAAAGTCAGATCAGCATTATGAAAGAACGCCACATGCAGGATCCACTGGACAGCTGTAAAGCCGTCGTTTCCAGCAGGGAATTTTCAGACATGTCAGCTGCCGTCCGCAGAATCTATGTGAGCGACAGGATCTATGAATATATCGCGGATCTCATTGAAGCGACCCGCTCACATCCGATGGTGGAGCTCGGTGTCAGCCCCAGAGGCGGCCTCGCCCTCTGCCGTATGGCAAAAGCCGCAGCTTATGTGAACGGCAGAGATTATGTGACCCCGGAGGATGTACGGGAGGTGTTTTCGGATGTCTGTTCCCACAGGCTGCTTCTTTCTCCGCAGGCCCGTCTGCATGAGCAGGATGCAGACAGTATCCTGTCGGCCATTCTGAAAACGGTCTCTGATCCCGAAACAGATAATCTCCATCTGTAAACCGCTGAAGCGCCGAAGTGGTGCGGAACACTTTTTCAGGGCTGAATCATGAAGCATCCTCCCTCAACACCCCATACCGGATCGGGATTCAGACGGGCTGCCGCCTGGCTCTTGTGGATCGCTTTGCTTGTTCTCACCGGAATTGCGGCCTTATTCAGCAGACGAATACCGGTGAAAGGGGCTTTTCTGGTCTGTCTTCTTGTGCCGGGTATCTCTTTGCTCAACAACAGGCTTGTCAGGAAGAAACTGTCTGCCGGAATCACGCTGCCTCTCTCTGCGGCTAAGGGCAGACCTGCGGAAGGGTGCATCACCCTCCGCAATGAGGGATTTCCGGCCAGCGGCAAGGTCTCAGTGATCCTCTCCGTCACCAATGTGCTGACAGGAGAGAATACGAAACAGCTGCTGCTTCTGTCTGCTCCGTCACGTGGGAGCTCCTCCACACACTTTATTCTGTCCTCTGTTCACTGCGGCACAATTGAATGTGTGGCGGAGGATATGGTCCTGTATGACTGGTTTGGGCTGTTCCGACAACGTGTCTTTCTGCAGGCTTCCGGCTCACTTCTCATTCTTCCGGACACCTTCCCTGTGGATATTCAGGAGTCGGCTTTTTTGACGGAAGCATACAGCCCGGAAGAGCAGGACAGCATCAGGGGCACAGAAGATCCTGCCGAGATCCGCAGCCTGCGGGAATATCGGGCAGGCGATCCTGTCAGGCAGATTCACTGGAAGCTTTCCGCCAAAAGGGGCGTCCCGGTTCTGAAGGAAATCAGCCGCCCTGTCAGCCGCACCCTCCTTCTGTTCTGGGATAAGGTTCACGGTGCAGACCCCCGCGCAACAGATGCCCTTGCAGAAGCAGTCTGCTCTCTCGCTCTCAGTCTGGCCCGCCGGCAGATTCCCTTTGCGTTTGGCTGGCGGGGACGAAACGGCACAGAAATAAAAGTCATCACGGATGAAGATGCAGCCATCCAGGCGGTCTCCCTGGTTCTGCGATACGGTCCGGATCCGGGATGTTCAGACCCTTCAGGCTCGTTGGAACCCGTAAAAGAAGCGGAACGATATGCGCGTACGCTCTGGTTTTCCGTCGTTTATCCTTTCGAATCAATGGCTTTTCTCTCGGCGGAAAGTATTGTCTATCTGTGCGGAGAAACGCTTCCGGACCGCGGCAGCCTGCTTACCGTTTTCTTTACGCCGGATGAGTCCCGTGAGATGCTGCGTATCCTCAGGCTTTGATTCAAACGGCTGGCCGGGATTCATAATGCGCCGGACAGCCGGATACTCATGGAAAGGAATCCCTATGTCTTCTCTCAGTGTTCAGATTCGGCATACGGACAGGATCTCCTGCCAGGAGGTTCTCCTTACCCTGCTCTCTTCAGCTCTCAGTATTGCCGGCTGTGCGGCTCTGCTTATTCCAGGCTTTCCGCATATAGAAGAGCCCTGGTTCTTCTATGCGCTCTGCGGCATTCTGCTGTCATCTCTTTTTTGCGCACTGCACATTGCCGGCCGCGGAAGAATCCTGGTTTTTACTGTCAGCAGTATTGTCCTTCTGCTGTTTTTTATATTGTTTGGCACCTTCCGGAACGGGCTTTTCACCCTTTCAAATGATCTTCTCGTTTTCCTGACCGGAAAAACCGGCCGTATTCATCCGTACTTCCGGACAGAAGGAAGTGCGGGCGTGCATCTGGTCATCATGCTCTATCTGACGCTCGGATCCCTGATTGCCGCTTCCGGAGCATATAAAAAACGCCTGTTCTTACCCGCAGCACTTCTCATCGGTTCTTCAGCTGCCGCCGCAGCGGGATTTCCTTCCTCTGCCTGGTCGCTGCCCATATGTCTGGCGGCAGTCCTCGTGGTTCTGTCTTCCCCGCGCGAGAATACGTCCTCCCGGCGCAGTTCCCGCACCGGCCTGGTTTTCCTTCTGCTGCCGCTCCTTCTCGCGTCTGCCATTGCCGCTGCCATATGTGCCGGCGGCGCAGTGACGGCCGGAGGCCGCGTTTCCGCTGCAGACACGGCAGCAGAAAATATCCTTCATTTTCTGCATGTCCTCCGTTTCGAACTGTCCGGAAAAAACGGTATGCCGGAAGGAAATCTGCCGCGCTACGCGCCGCCCGATGATGACGGCACGCTTATGCTCCGTCTGAACATGAGCAGGCCTGAAAAGATATATTTGCGGGGCTTCACCGGAGATACTTACGAAAATTCCGTATGGTCCGGCCTGAGCAGCGAACAGAATATTGCCTTTGCCCCTCTTTTTTCTGCGCTTCATGAAAACGGTTTTTACGGGCAGGCCATGATTTCTTCTGCGGCAGAAGCTGTGCAGGAGACCGGAAGTGAAGAGATCTCTCTCCGGATCAGACCTGCAGGAGCATGCCGTCGATACCGGTATCTGCCCTATGGGCTGTCTGATTCCTCCGTCCTGGATCCCCGTTATATCGGAGATGCGGGAATGCCGGATTCATGGACGGACACGGGCACCGGACATGAAAGTGAGATTTCCTGTCTCTCCGGAAGCCTTCCGGAGTGGTATGCCGTGAGCCTTTCCCTGGCCGGAACTCCTCTGTCTGAAAAGCCGGCCGGCGGGGAAAGCAGCCAGGACGCAGCTGCGCATTATCTTCAGCTGGAGCAGGCGTACTATGAGTATGCGCTGCAGACGGACCGGCAGCTGTCCGAGGAGGCGGCCCTGATCTGCGGGGAGGTGTTCGGAACCGAGCCGGAGAGCAGACAGCTAGGGGAAATACTAAACCTTGTGCAGCAGACGCTGGGCGACGGTTTCAGCTACGAAGAAAACCCCGATTTCTGTCGTACAGACGGAAAAGCCGCGGAGGAGGATGTTCTGGCAGTATTCCTGACCAGCCGCTATGGGGCTTCTGTTCACTATGCCACAGCCGCCGCCGTCATGCTCCGCTATCTCGGCGTCCCGGCCAGGTATGCAGAGGGATATCTTCTGTCGGCAGAAGAGGCTGCTGACTTCTCACCCGGAGAAGAAATCCTTCTGACAGCCGGTCATGCCCATGCGTGGGCAGAGTTTTACCTGCGCGGCATCGGCTGGGTTCCCTTTGAGTCGGCTCCGGGATTCATTGACAATGACGATCTGAGCCGGGTGCTTTCCCTGGCAGAAGACGCAGAGGCTGGCACCGGCAGCGGCCCCCTCTTCTCCCAGGCAGAGCTTCGCTATGTATCCGGTATTCACAATCCCATGGAGGAACCATCGGAAAAAGATTTCCCGCCGCGCTGGAAAACAGAATATCTGCAGATCCTCCTGCC
>CADBNA010000281.1 GCA_902795835.1 uncultured Lachnospiraceae bacterium
CCATCGGCGCCATCCGTACCATCGGCGCCCGTCCATCTGACAGCGATCATCGTGATGTCGTCGGCAGTCTCCGCTTCACCTGTAAAAAGATCCACCCGGCTCTGCACAGCGCTGATCAGTCCCTCAGGCGACAGATCTGCGGCTTCCTTCAGTGCCGCTTCCATTCTTTCCGGGCCGAAAAGATCCCCGTTTTCTGTTCTTGCTTCTGTCACACCATCTGAAAAAACAAAGACCGCGTCGCCTTTCTCCAGGCGGTGGACGTACTCATGATAGGTTCGGTTCGGTCTGCAGCCGACTAAAAAGTCATGCTTATCCGGGAGAACTTCGATCCGTCCGTCCGCCCTGCAGATCACCGGTGTGGTATGTCCGCCGTTGGTGCAGGTCAGCAGCCCGTCCCGCAGATCCAGAATGCCGATCCAGATCGTGACAAACATCCCCTTCGGGTTATTCTCGAACAGGGCGCGGTTGGCATTGCTCAGAATCTCGGCCGGGCTGAAGCAGCCGGCAGACAGATTGTGGAGGGCCGTTTTTGCCATCATCATAAACATGGCAGCCGGCATCCCCTTGTCCGATACGTCGCCTACGGCAAACCACAGATGATCCCCGTCAAGCAGGCCGAAATCATAAAAGTCTCCGCCCACCTCACGGGCCGGCATCATAGACGCGTATACAGCAAAATCCTTCCGCTCCGGAAAGGGCGGAAACACAGAAGGCAGACTGCCCTTCTGAATGGCTGCCGCCATGTCCAGCTCCGCTTTTCTTTTCTCCCTTTCCCGGATCTCCGAAAGCAGTGCAGTCATATCGGCCTGCATCTGACCGGCCATCTGACTGATGGAATCGACGAGCGACCCGATCTCATTCTGCAAGTGCTTTTTCGGCTTTTTAAATACCCATTTCCCGGGATCCGGGTTTTCCCGGCAGTTCTGCTCGAATTGCCTTGCGGACACTTCCAGGGCAGCCAGCGGCTTCAGGACCTTCCCACGGACCAGAAAGAACAGCGCCAGAAGCATCACGGCCAGCATAATAAGAAGCAGGGTAACCTCTATATAAGAAAACTTCCGTGCACTTTCCACGTTCAGGAGACGGTAGCTGACCCTTCCGGGAATAATGCAGTAGTACGCCTTCAGAGGATTCGGTTGTTCGAACATAGGCGCACAGATCAGGCTGGTCATTGACAGGAAATGCTCTCCGGATTCCCTGTCCAGGAGGAGGCAGCCGTCTTCTGCATAGGCATTCAGCTTTTCTGCCAGATTTCCCGGCAGCTCCGCAGGCGCATACATATCTCCCGGTTTTTCTCCATCCTGCCAGTACCCGCCGCCATATACAAAACCCGTGCCGCCGTCAGACATCAGGATAAAGGCAGCTATGATCTGATCATCTGATAGTGTCCCTTTCAGAGCGGGTCCCTCTTCGATCGCATACTGCCGCAGCAGTACCTGCATTTTTTCCGTCTCTGCAGATACCCGCCCGGCGCGCAGATCCGCTGACAGCGCATCCATGTCACATTTCAGACGAAGATCGCGAAGACCTGCAATGCACAGATAGGACAGATTGTCCTCGATACCGACAACTGCGGCGGAAAAGTACACAATTCCCTGTGTCAGCACGATCATGGGCAGAAAACTGATCAGCATCAGTTTCAGGAGCCAGCCGAATAATGTTTTCTTCCTTCTCTTCTTCATGAGCTTTGGGTATTATTCCAGCGTGAGATCTTCTGAAAGGCCGGTATCCTCAAAAATCTCACGGGCAAAATCTCCCGGGTGTCGGACCACCATCGTTCCCTGCCGGTCCATCACGTTCATTGCCGAGAGCAGTACCCGGAGTCCCGCACTGGAGATGTACCGGACATTCTCAAAATCCAGCACCAGATGCTCCACACCGCCGAGCTTCTCATCCAGAACCGTCTGCAGCTGCGGTGCCGTACGTGCATCCAGATTTCCGGTCAGATACAATGTCAGTTCCGTTCCGTTCTTCTCAACATTGATTTCCATGGTTTTTTCCTTTCTTTATACGTTTTCAGACAGACCGCAGCCCGTCCGGACAGACCGCACGGACCTGCGTCATCCTTCTTCATACAGATCCCTGACGCGGACATCCTTCGGCGATTCGGCGCGGATCAGCCTCTCCGTGATCTCCGCGATGGCCCCGCCGAATGCCCGGATCCGCTCTTCGGAGTAGAACTGCCTGGAATACACCAGGAGCGGTGAGATCCCGCCGGGCGTGTCCATCACCTGCAGGAACATGCGGACCGGAGCGTAGGGG
>CADBNA010000282.1 GCA_902795835.1 uncultured Lachnospiraceae bacterium
GAGGAGATGGGAGAATACGGGGAGCGTTTCTCAAAGATCGAAAAGCATTTCCTTGAGGCGGCGAATCTTGCCAAAAACAATGAGAAAAACGTAAAGGGAATCGTGATCAATGCTTTTACGGAACCCTTTGTGATTCCGGGAGAAATGTTTGACGTCATATCCAGAATGAAATCCAGTCTCCCGGAGAAAGAAGGTGAAGAGGATGGCTGAGAGTTGTTCAAAAGAAGACCTGAAGAGAATTGTTGACGATATGATTGAAGAACTTCGCGAGTGTGACGAGGGAGCGGTCATGACAACTGCCGGGCTGGTTGAAACCTGCGGGTATGACTATTTGAAGGACCTCAACCTGTTTGAGCTGCATGACGAACTGTTCCGGGCAGCAAGGGCAAACAGCATCACACTGGACATGTCGGACCATAAGGAAATGACAGAAGGGCTGCCTTACAATATGGACTTCATCGTCCGAAATAAAAAGGCTCAGATAAAATGTCCCTTATGCGGCTCCACAGATACGGCCCGCTATATATACGGATATCCTGCTTTCACGGAGAAGATGAAGAAATACCTGGATGCAGGCAGGTGGGCACTTGGAGGCTGCTGCATCACCGGCATCGAAGTAAACGGAAGGGAAGTTGACCTCAACCCGGCAAGAAGATGCAATGCCTGCGGGAAGGATTTCGGAAAGGTGCCAGTACTGCTTGATTACAAAAAGAACCTTGCGGAGGATTACCGCGACATCCTGACCTCGGTAAAGTTCTCTGTCGGTGATTTCCTGGAAGGACCTATTAGCATATCCATCACAAAGAAAGATGATGGCGCTCTGGTAGAGGCCTGGAAATTGGCAGATCCGTCTCTTCTTCCCTTCGAGCGCAGGATCAGTCCTGCGGAATGGGAGAAGATTGCGGATGAGCTATACGGCAGGATGTATCTCCACGAATGGAAGAAGCGCTTCGAGAATCCTAACGTACTGGACGGGGTACAGTGGAGCCTGAATATTACCCTGACAAGCAGAAGAAAACGTACTTACAGCGGAAGCAATAAGTATCCGCCTTACTGGGTGGAACTCGGCAGGCTTTTCGGGAAGTATTCCGGGGATTACATCAGAAAAACAGGATTCTTCTCCCTTGCCTGAAACAGGAGAAGAGACATAAAACAAGGCCTGCAGATGGCAAATCTGCAGGCTTTTTTTAGCGCTCCTTATTCCGAAGTGACAGGGCACTCCAGCGAGGCGGCATTTCTGCCGCCTCTGTTTTTGTCCCGCACGAAAAACAACCGGGTATCATGATTCCGCCCAATCTGCAGGATCTGCCTTTTCAAAGCCTATCTCAGATGGCTTCATCGCAATAACCTGCCTCCCCACTCACTTTCAGACGCTGCGGCCCAGCTCATTCGCTGTCCACAGTGCAGTCAGCACTTTGCCCGGCGCATTGTTATCACCGATCACCTTGTAATCATAGCCTGTCTCTTTGACCAGTTCGACCACGTCATTATTCGGTACGCTGCCTGCGGCCAGTACCAGCGCATCACATGGGATCTTAAACTGTTTGCCATCCTGCTCTGCCAGCACACCGCCTTCTTCAAGCGCCACCACTTTGGTGTTGACATGCGTCTCGATCTGATGCTCGGCAATATACCCCATCATATACGGCATGATATACATTTCCAGATCTTTTCCTATGGCATCCAGCATTTCAATCACTGTGGCCTTTTTGCCCTGCTCGGTCAGGACCTCAGCCGCTTCCAGGCCGGTCAGACCGCCGCCCAGAACGGCTACATTCTGCTCTTTGATGAACTGGGAGCCTTTCAGGAAACTGCGGGCCTGATAAACAGGCAGTTTGCCCTCTCCGGGCAGGTTCAGCTGCCGCGGCGATGATCCGGCCGCAACCACTACCAGATCCGGATCAAGCGCTTTGATCCTCTCTGTTGTTGCCTCCGTATAAAGCCGTACATCCACTCCGGCACGCATGGCACGATATCCCAGCTGGATGATGGCCAGGCGGAAGCCTTCCTTATGCGGCGCGGCACCGGCAATCAGGAACTGGCCTCCCAGTTCGCCGCTCTTTTCAAACAGGGTAACATGATGTCCGCGTTCAGCCGCAACCCTGGCTGCTTCAAGGCCGGCAGGGCCGCCGCCGATGACGAGGATCTTTTTGGGTTCCGCGGCCGGTGCGTAGGAGAATTCCTTTTCGTGGCCGGTCGCGGGATTGAAGATGCAGGAGGCACCGCCGCCCATGAACATATTCTGCACGCAGCCGCTGTCGCAGGAGATGCAGTGGACAATATCCTCCGGGCGGTTTTCCATGGCCTTCAGGACAAAGTCAGGATCTGCCAGCTGCACACGTCCCAGAGAGATGAAATCCGCCTTGCCCGAGGCAAGAACCTCTTCTGCCATCTCCGGGGTATTGATACGGCCGGCACAGATAACCGGAATATTGACTGCAGCCCTGATCTTCCCGGCGTTATCGGCATTCACGCACTGCGGATA
>CADBNA010000283.1 GCA_902795835.1 uncultured Lachnospiraceae bacterium
GCCGCCGCGGATATCCGCATCGAGGCGCCCATTCCCGGCAAAGCCGCTATCGGCATAGAGGTCCCGAACAAAACCAACCTGACCGTTATGCTGCGCGACCTGCTGGAGTCGCCCGCTTTTGAAAAACAGAAATCAAAACTGGCTTTTGCCGTCGGCAAGGATATTGCCGGGCAGCCGGTTATCGCCGATATCGCAAAGATGCCGCACCTGCTGATCGCTGGTGCGACCGGATCCGGAAAGTCCGTGTGCATCAATGCCCTGATCATGAGTATCCTGTACAAGGCTACTCCCGAAGAAGTAAAATTCATCATGATCGATCCGAAGGTCGTGGAGCTGTCTGTGTACAACGGCATTCCGCATCTCTTCATACCGGTCGTAACGGATCCGAAAAAGGCCACCGGCGCCCTGAACTGGGCCGTCTCCGAGATGACAGACCGCTATCAGCGTTTTGCGGAAATGGGCGTGCGCGATCTCGCAGGATACAATGCCCGCATTGACGCCATGCCGGAGCCGGAAGAAGGCAAAAAGCCCGACAAGATGGCCCGGATCGTCATTATCGTTGACGAGCTTGCCGATCTGATGATGGTTGCGAAAAATGAGGCGGAAGACGCCATTGTACGGCTGGCACAGCTGGCGCGGGCAGCCGGCCTTCACCTGATAATCGCCACGCAGAGGCCCTCTGTGGACGTCATCACGGGCCTGATCAAGGCCAACATGCCCTCCCGGATTGCCCTGTCTGTGACATCCGGCGTGGATTCCAGAACCATTCTGGATATGAACGGGGCGGAAAAGCTTCTGGGAAAAGGCGACATGCTGTTCTATCCGCAGGGCTACCAGAAGCCGGCGCGCGTGCAGTGCGCGTTTGTCTCCGATGAGGAGATACAGGATGTGGTGGACTTCCTGAAGGAGCATCATGAGGCACAGCCTTTTGACAGCGAGCTGGAAGAAAAGCTGAATCACATGACCGCATCCGACAGTTCAGCCGGGGACGGCACGTCCTCTGATCTGGACGCATGGTTTGCCGATGCCGGCAAACTGATTATTGAAAAGGACAAAGCCTCCATCGGCATGCTGCAGAGGGCTTTCCGGATCGGCTTCAACAGGGCCGCCCGGATCATGGACCAGCTCTGCGATGCCGGCGTAGTGGGAGAAGAGGAAGGCACAAAGCCACGCCGGATCCTGATGAGCATGGAGGAATTTGAAAACTATCTGGAGGAGAACTGATGCGAATCTGCACCAACTGCGGAGAGCAATTTGAAGACAGTGAGCTATTCTGTCCAAAGTGCGGTCAGGAGGTTCAGCTGGTTCCCAATTTTGAGACAATTGAGAGCCGGATGGCAGAGTCAGAGCGTCTTCAGCGGGAAGAAGAGCGGAAGAGAGAAGAGGAGCGTCAGTATCAGCTGTCTCTCGAGAAAAAGAGAAGAGCCCGCCGCCGGAGGATTATACTGATTGCTGTCCTCATTGCCGCGGCTTCCGTTTTTGTCATCATCGGGCTGGTCGTCATGGCCTACAGCCGGATGACAAATTCCTACGATTACCAGCTGCAGATGGCACAGGCCGCCTATGAAGACGGCAATGCGGACGCAGCCATGGAATACGCCAAGAAAGCCGTATCCCTGAGCAATGATAACCGTGACGCCAAATACCTCATGGCATGCATTCACTTCGACAGTGAGCGATATGAAGATGCAGCCGCCATTCTGGAAAAACTGACAGAGAGCCACCCGAAGGATGCAGAAGCGTATGACCTGCTGTTCCGTGTCTATGACGCATCCGGCACTCCGCAGAAGATCAGGGAACGCCTCGGAAAATGCCGCATAGACAGCATTCTGGAGAAATACGCGGATTATATGCCGCAGGCTCCCATAATCGAACCGGAAAGCGGCACATATGACAAGCTGCTGACCGTCGCAATCACTTCCGAGACAAAAGGCGACATTTACTACACGACAGACGGGACCACCCCCAATGAGAGTTCAAAGGTATACAAAAGCCCCCTGAAACTCAAAGAGGGAAAAACGACCCTGAAAGCGCTGGTAGTTGCCCAGACGGGTGTGTCCAGCGACGTAACGGCCGCTTCTTACGAGATCGTGCTGGACGAGCCGCCGGCTCCCGAAATCACGCCGCCATCCGGCACGTACCGGAAGCTTCTGGCCGCGAAGGGCAGCATCCAGGAGACAAATGTCGACGGCGTCAATATCTCTCTCACGACGCCTGTGATTACCGTAGATGTCCCGGAGGGATTTACCTGTTACTATTCTTTTGACACCAAGCCTACGGAGAAGAGCACCATATACACGGAACCGGTAGATATGCGCGTCGGAGAGCATGTATTCTACGCTGTCCTGGCCAGCAGCCAGGGAAAAACGGGCCGTGTCATGTCGGCCACCTACGTATACTCTGTCGTCACGCCGACGCCGACACCGACGCCGACGCCGGAACCGGTATATTATTTCCCGGTTGTCGATACTTCGGAAGAGGAGGGGACAGAGGACGAAGGCACGGAGAATCCGGATGGCCAGACAGAAAATCCTGACGGCCAGACGACGGATCCCGCAGTAGATCCCTCTGCACAGCCTGCAGTGGATCCTGCCGCCCAGCCCGCAGTGGATCCTGCCGCAAATACGGGTACAGAAACGGTGCCGCCTGATCAGACCGACCCGTCTGCCGTGACCGATCCGGCTGCGCAGATGCAGAGTCCGGACGCCGATACGGCTGCAGGATAATGCCGGCGAGCCTGCCGGGGCAGACGGCTGCATGTGATAATGCCTGTACAGATGTCAGGATGAAAACAGATAACAGAACAGACTGTGAGACCGCTGGAGATCCTTCTTGCCGGATCAGAGGCGGTCTCATTGCAGTCAGGGATATAATATGAGAGTATCCATTGCCTGTGTGGGCAGGCTGAAAGAAAAATATCTGACAGACGCCGTAAAGGAATACACAAAGCGCCTGAGCCGGTACTGCAGACCGGAGATCCTGGAGACAGCGGACGAGCGCATACCGGATGGCGCTTCGGAGGCCGAAGAGATCGAGCTGCGGAACAAAGAAGGGCAGAGGCTGCTGAAAATGATCCCCGAAAGAGCCTGGGTGGTCACTTGTGAAATCGGCGGCACCATGCCGGATTCGCCCGGTTTTGCCGACCTGCTTCAGAAATGGATGACGGAAGGGAAAAGCCACATCGTGTTTGTGATCGGCGGCTCGACCGGGCTGTCGGAAGAGGTTCGGAGACGGTCGGATTTTGCGCTGAGTTTTTCCCGCATGACATTTCCGCATCAGCTGATGAGGGTGATATTGCTGGAGCAGATATACAGGGGGTTCAGGATTAATGCGGGGGAGCCGTATCATAAGTAGGGGATTGGATAAGTGAAAGACGGACGCCGTGACGGGGACGGAAATACCCATGTGTCCGCTGCTCCGCCGGCCCGAGCCTGCTCGACTAAGGTGCCAGGGGCATGTCTGCCCCTGCCGCCTAAGTCTCGACCGGTCTCGGACACATGCTCGCCGGATGCGTCCCCATTGGGTTTTTCCGTTCCCGCCCCGGCTGTGTGCTGGCTATACGTTGGTTGTCTGTCAACTGTTTAGATCCGGTATTTGCTGATTTAACAGCTGCACAACAGGCTGTACCGCGGCTTCATACCCGAAGGATTGCTTTGGAGCGAGTGCAGGCAGCCGTAGGGATGCCGGAGTCATGGGCAGGGGCGAGATCGGGCATTCACAGCCCGATCGAGAGCGAGACGGA
>CADBNA010000284.1 GCA_902795835.1 uncultured Lachnospiraceae bacterium
CCTGAGATGTTCTGCTCCACGCCGTTCTGTTCTGTAGAAGTCAAATCTGATGCAGTTCCTTCTGCAGCGGACTGTCCGGCAGGTGCCGTGTCTGCAGCTGGCTGCTCTGCGCCGTTTTGTCCCGCGCTGCCCTGCTCTGCGCCGTTTTGCCCCGCGCTGCCCTGCTCTGCGCCATTTTGTCCCGCGCTGCCCTGCTCCGCGCTGTTTTGTTCCGCGCCGCCCTGCTCTGCATTGTTCTGCTCCACGCCGTTCTGTTCCACACAGTTCTGCTCTTCAGATGCCGGACCCAAACCATCCGGTTCTGCCATACTCTCCCATACGGCTTCGGAAATCGTGGTCTCCTCTTCTGCTTCTGCAGGTTCAGCCGCGTTTTTTGCGGTCTGTTTCTCCGCCTGTTTTGCAGCTCCTGCGGCAGGTATCAGAGGTTTTCCGGCAGCTGTGCCGGAGCTGCCCGTTTCGCCGGCAGCCAGCTCCTCAGATCTGCTTCTGGACTTACCGCCGCCTGCCATTGCAGTTTCTTCGGGAACAGTAGACTCTACCGCCTGATTACTATCAGCAATTGTATATAAGTGGTACTCGGCCTCTTTTGTCCGGTCCAGAGGCGTTTCAAAATCCCGGTCAAATTCAAACAGAACAGATCCGTTGGCGTAGTGTGCAGAAGACTCCTTATTGTCAATGGACAACATGTTATTCAGAAAATCACTGCAGAAGAGCAGAGAATCCTCGTCACCCTGCCACACCTGATCCGTGCCGCTTCCCGTACTCGTCCCTTTGATGAATTTCTTTTCAAAATCATCCGTATCCGAATATCTGCCGCCGGAAACCGTCCGGATCAAAGAATCCAGCGTCTCTCCCTCATGCAGACGTTCCATAATAGTATTGAGCCCGTACCGATAATCCCCGCTATTCAGCTTTACTCCGATGCCGGCATAGGTTTTTTCTGCTTTCCAATCGTAGGCTGTCAGTCCCGCCAGATACAGACAGGCCAGATAGCCGGTCACATACTTTGCCGGCATATTGGAAAGGTTTGCTCTCAGACTGTCCTCGTTTTGCCCTGCGTTTTCCAGATCATACGTTATCAGGCCGTCCTGCGAATCGCCCGGAAAAGCCTCTGTCAGGTAGGCTTTCAGAATACCCTTCCCGGAAAAGTCAGTCGTCAGAGCGGACAGGTCGCTGTCATACCGCAGCAGCTGGAATGTGTCGTGACGATACTGATAGACGTTTTCCACCGCGGAGCCCAGTCCTTCTATGAACCATGCGGGGAAGCGGGTGGCTTTGTACAGTTCAGTCTGCCGTGCTATGGCTTTTTCCTTCTCTTCACCGGACAGGTTTTCGTCGACAAACAAATCTTCCGCGCGTACGGCCCCGCACATCCCGGAACGAAGGAAATCGTAGGTCAATGCATGCATCATCTCATGCACAATGGTGTTTTCCAGAAGGACGGCAGTTTCTTCGTTTTCCAGGTTCAGAACAGCCTCTCCCTTATCATTGATATAGCTGAGGTAGGAAGCATTCACACACAAAAGATACCGGAATCTAATGGTCCGATCGGGTTCCTGATCGTGCCGCGCCCAGATATATGCCACAGAGCCGTCAAGGGTGTCTTCATGTTCCGGACAGCCATCATTGTCGCCTTTTCCATAGTAAATATACAGGCCGATCTCTCTGCTCATCCCTCCGTTGTCCCCTGCCGCCTGGAAGGTCAGAAAACTGGTCATCAGAAGATTCACGGCCTGCGGCTCAAGCCTGTTGATAATCAGGTCAACCAGCGTCTTCAGCTGTTCTGTGCCCAGACGCATTACAGCTTCACAGGAACAGTGAATGTCGACCAGCTCATCCAGCTCACTGCTCCTGTCGAACTGATCCGTATCAAAGCCGTCCATCCCGCCGGGGACTGCTCCGCCGCCGTCAGTCGTTTCACCTTTATCAGTTCTTTCCGCGGAAACTGCAGTTCCGGAGTTCTGCTGCTGTGCCGGATAAGACGATCCTGCAAGCCGGCTGAGTACAGCATCCAGATTGACTGACCCTGGGAAGATCAGGAAAAAACCATGCTCGGCTATCCATACCGTCAGCAGGTTCTCCCCAAAGAGACCTGACAGAGACTCATCAATACAGATCCGGAATGTACCCGTCGCACTGTCTGTATCAAGAACCGTATACCCATCCGGCACAAAAAAGACAAGAACCGGAAAATACAGTCTGTCTTCCGCTGTTCCCTCCGCGAGACCGCCTGCCTCGTCCACCCACATGACGGGAATCTCCCACTGTACACCCTCAGCAGAGGTAACTGTGGCAGAAGTATCCAGCGGCATTCCGGGCACCGGCATATCCACATCCGTCACCCGCAGTCCGCTCACGCCGACTGCTGCGGAATCACTTTCGCCGTCAGCTGATGCCTCGGCTGCCTCCAGCGGGATCATCACAGGCAGGTCCGCCGCATACACAGCAGACAACTGTCCCAGAAGCAAAAGGATACTGATGCAGAATGCCGCAAGTTTACGTATACGATTTCTCACACGTTTCATTTTGTATTTTGTCCCCCAGTCTGAGGCATACTTTGGAGTTTCGGTTTTAATCAATCTGCCTGCTCTTCCCAGAAAAGCTCATCCAGCGTTCTGTTCAGAATTCTGCATATGGCAATACAGAGTTTAATGGTCGGATTGTAATCACCCTTTTCTATGGCACTGATCGTCTGTCTGGATACGCCGCAGGCTTTTGCCAGATCATCCTGTGACAGATCCTTCGCGGCGCGGGCAGCCTTCATTTTCAGATTCTTCAAGGCTCATTCCTCCCCGGTCTCAGACCGCTGATCAACCATACGTTTGATGATCAGTTCTGCTGCAATTACACCGAACAGGATCAGAACCACCAGATTAACCACCGCAAATTCCGGCTCGCCGTTGCGGATCAGCCCGCCATGTGTGGCCGCGCCGATTACGGGAATGGCGTTCAGGAGGCAAAGTGCGATAAAGACAGCTGTATAGCGCTTCGGATTGTTGTTGATTCCCCAGTATGCGCCTTTCCAGATACAGTAGATGCACAATACAAACGCACCGATCATAATGCTGCAGAAGTGAAGAATAAAATCGCTGACAGGCAGCGGGATCTCCCCGGCTGAAAAAATCAGAAGTATGCACTCAAAAATCACGATGGCATAAAATCCGTACATATATCCGCGGCCACGGATGACCTTCTGACGCTCGTCATATTCCGTCAGGGCCCTGTGATTCATATTCACGACTTTAAATATGACCAGCGCAATCAGAAGTCCGACAAGCAGACCGACAGCTACTCCTGTTGACTTAAAAATATTCATAACGATCCTCCCTGAAAAAACTGAGAAATAATGTGCTCAGGCAAAGGACTGCCGGCATGGTCCTTTCCTTTCATGGTCTGATCATACAACAGGAATAGAATAATGTCAAGTATATATTACATTTTGTAAGAAATAAAATTTATTTTTCATCTGCCGGCCCGTTCCAGACCAGGCACATCATCGTCAGATCGTCAAACTGTTCTTCCTCTTTAACGAAATTATCTACATCAGCCCCGACGTTCTCAATGAGTTTCTTCGGGTCGGCATCGGGTTCGCGGTTCAGCGCTTCCAGAATGCGGTCCGTACCGAACATATTCTCATCCGCATCATTCGCCTCCGTCAGGCCGTCGGTATAGACAAACAGCCGGGATCCGGGTGTCAGCTGCAGCTCATATTCCTTGTACACAATATCTTCCATACCGCCGATAACGAAGCTGTGGCTGTCCTTTTTCAGGAAAAACCGCCCGTCTTCCTGTGTTAATATGGGATATTCATGACCGGCATTGACTGCCGTGATCCGTCCCGTAGAGATCTCCAGGATTCCCAGCCAGACAGTCAGGAACATCTCTACTTTGTTGTTGCGGCATATTGCCAGATTTGCATCAGCCAGGATTTTTCCGGGAGATTTTCCCATCATAGCGTTGTTTGCAAGAATGATCCGGGATGCCATCATAAACAGCGCCGCCGGGATGCCTTTCCCGGAGACGTCGGCGATAAGCAGACACAGGTGATCGTCATCAATCAGGAAGAAATCATAGAAATCACCGCCTACTTCCCTTGCCGGATCCATCGAAGCATAGATGTCAAATTCATTTCTGTCCGGAAAAGCCGGGAACGAATCAGGCAGCATGCTCGCCTGGATGCGGGAAGCAAGGTTCAGTTCCGTAATGATGCGCTCTTTCTCTGCCGTTATCGTCTCTATCTCGACCAGATAATCATCTATCTCTTCAGTCATGCAGATCACATCCCGCGTAAGCTCCCCGATTTCATTATCGAAGCGAAGATCTGACAGGTCTGTCTTTACTGCCCTGCTGTCTTTTGTATGCATATACTGCTGGATATTTTTCTGGACCTTCCTGATGGGGTGGATAACGAAAAAATTGATCAGGAGCAGACAGATTATGGCCAGAATCACCAGCCCGATCATAACAGAACCGCTTCCCCGCAGCGTCTGTATCCAGATGGTTTTTCTCAGATTCGTCAGGTTATAGGTCAGTCCCAGCAAAACATCATGTTCGTCAAACGAATACAGGAATTCGTAATAATCCATATACGCACCCGCATTTGCGAGATGGCTCACATGCCGGTGCGCATTCTGCATGCCGATCTGCTGGCTCTCTCCCACAGTGACGGTCACGCCCAGAGGATACGCATCCTCATAATCGAAGCCCCTGACACCGCCGGCCTCTGCCGCGCTGAAGAGGAAAAACTGTCTGTCATACGGTGCTTCCGTCACCACGGCAAACAGGAAATCAACGCCATAGCTTCTCTTGATCTCATTGATCCGCGTAATCAGCCAGGAATACGCGATTTCCGCGTAGAGTTCCTGTTCTTCATCGGTCAATGCCTCGATTTTCCTGGTATCTGCATATCGGATTGACAGATTCGGCTGCGTCTTCCGAAGCAGTTTCAGCTTCTCTTCTGTCCTGGTTCCGGGGCCGAACTGCACATCATATTCGACATCCATCAGGAGGTGCTTCTCATACCAGTACTGCAGAAGCCAGCGGTAAGCCGGATACTCTTTTACGGCAAATTTTACTTCTTTCGCAATATTCGAAGCCCCTCTCTCCGCCGCACGCAGCACCGCCTCATCGGACCCGGCAGACTGTATGGAGTATCCAAAGGTGCCGGTCAGAACAATGCCAATTATAAAAATGACAGCAACCTGAAGCAGCAATCCCGTTCTCTTGCGGTGTTTTTTATCTAAATATTTACTCATAGTACTCCTGCCATAATGCATAGTACGGCAATATAGTTCTATCAATTCAGGAAAATTATAACATACCGCAGGCCGCTCTTCAAATATTCTGTTCAAAGATGGAATCTATCCGTCAATTATTCGTTC
>CADBNA010000285.1 GCA_902795835.1 uncultured Lachnospiraceae bacterium
GAGAGCTACGAATCGGACGGCAATAAGAAGACGGAAAGCGGCCAGCCGGAGCGGCCAGGCACTTCCTTGGTTTCGGTTCTTGTGTTCTTCCTCTTTGCGTCAGCACTTCTTGCTTTTTTCATAAACAAGATAGCGGCGGCAGCTCTTGCTGCAGCGGCAGTCGCGGTCATGATCGTCGTCGTGCGGCGTGATATGAAAAAAGAGAAAGAAGAAGGTCCGAAAAAACCTGTCGTCGTCGTGAAGCAGAATACGTCGCCGTTTTCCAAAGTTGCGGATATGCGTGCCAGACGGGAAAAACTGAAAGAGACCTGGAATGAGATTCGGGAAGCAGAGTCGGAATTGCTTGCATTTCTGCAGCAGTATTATCCTGAACTGACAGAGGAAGATGATCTATCCAGAAGCCTGCAGCAGCTGCAGTATGAGAGAACGGAGTATTCTTCTCTCATCCGAAAGGCAGAGAAATCACGCGCTGCGGAAGAGGCGTGGCGGGAGCATGTCCGGGAAGCGGATCTGATCTCCGGCGAAGACATTGCTGAATCCGTCCTTGCTCTGGAGCGTCATATCACAGACAACAGAGAAAAAACAGAAAGGATAGAAACGGATCTGCTTGCTGTCAGCCGCCAGATCAATACTGCGCGCGAGCAGCTGGATCAGGCAGCAGAAGCAGAAGAACGACTTGGTGTTATGCGTGAAAAACTCGCAGAGGAAGAACACCGTTATGCGGTTCTCACGAAGACAAGAGACTATCTTGCACGCGCAAGGGCTGCTTTCACGGCCCGGTATATGGAGCCGGTGCGTCTTGCATTTGACCGGTATTACCGGATGCTTACCGGAAGCGAGGCAAAAGAGTATCAGCTGGATGCGGACCTGAAGATAGAAGTGCGGGAATATGGACTGCTTCGTGATCCGGCTTTTCTGAGCGAGGGCTGGCAGGACCTGATCGGCCTGTGCCGGCGCATGGCCATGATTGAAGTCATGTATGAGGACGAAAAGCCCTTCCTGTTGTTCGATGACCCGTTCGTCAATCTGGACGGGGAGAAACTGCAGCGGGCACTTGCGTTCCTGCAGGAGATTTCAGAGAGTTACCAGGTGATCTACTTCACCTGCCATGAGAGCCGCGTGCCTAAACCACTTCGCTGAGCTGCTCTGCACGCAGAACCAAGACGAAATCAAAGATTTCTGTGGTTCTAGTGTAACGGCTAACTCCGACTAAGTCTACGTAAACCGTGGATCTCCGTTTTATTTCAGACGTCGGTTTTCGGCGTCTTTTTCAGTTGTTCAATGAATTCCGCGGCGTCGTCGGGTGCCTCGTCGAGATCGTCGCCGACATCGACAGAGAGCGGCGGTTTGCGGAAGAACATATCGTAGATGACCGGTACAATGTACAGGGTCATCAGGGTCGCATAGGCCAGGCCGCCGGTGATGACGACAGCCATGCCGCTGCCGAGCTGGCTGCCCATGCCGCTGCCGAAGAGGAGCTGTGTCATGGCCAGGATGGTCGTCAGAGCCGTCATCAGGATCGGACGCATCCTGGTTTTTCCTGTGGCGACCAGAGCGTCGCGGCGCTCCATGCCGCCGATACGCAGCTGGTTCGCATAGTCCACGAATACAATACCGTTGTTAACGACGGTTCCCATCAGGACCAGAAAGCCCATCAGAGCAAGCAGAGTAAGCTGCTGGCGTGCGATCAGCAGTCCGAGGATTCCGCCTGTAAAGGCCAGCGGGATCGTGAACAGCACGATGAACGGAGAGAGCAGGCTCTGGAACTGTGCCACCATGACCAGATAGATGAACAGCAGGGCCAGGAGCAGCATACGGCTCATCTGGGTGATCATATCCGAGATCTGGTTTGTCTCTCCTCCGAAGGAGATCGTGTAGCCGTGTGGCAGAGTTTCCTCGTAGGCGCGGATCTTCGGTTCCAGCTCGCGGGACATGAGCGTGGTGTTGTAGCCGGGCTTCAGACCGGCCGTGACTGTCAGATAATGGCTCATGTTTTCACGTGAGATTGACGGCAGTGAAACGGTCTCTTCAATCGTGGCAAAATCACGCAGGTATACAGTTTCCGGGATTTCTTCGGATTCCTCTGCGGTATTTGATTCGATACCTGTTTCGTTCGCACCGCCCCCAAGCATCGACAGCATGCCGCTGTCACCTAATCCTGATGCGTCAAAAGACATACCCGACATGCCTGTTCCGGCTCCCGCCATGGATGAGCCGGAGCCCATCATGGACATGCCTGTCATGCCCATTTGCATGCTGCCGGAGCTTCCTCCGGTCATACCCGCGCCGTAGCCGGCACCCTGCGTGGAGAATTCCATATCCAGCAGATTTTCTTTTGTGAGAGGATCTGTAGGATCGTAGATCGTGACATCCATCTCCAGGTCGTCGACCGTGATCGTTGTCGATGTGACAGATGTCTCTGTGCGCATGGCTATCTGTTGATAGATCTGTGCGGTCGTCAGACCGTATGTGGTCGCTTTGTCTCGGTCTATATGCAGCTGAAGTGTCGGGGAACCATCCTCCGTGCCGTCCAGCACATCCGTGTATCCTTCCTGAGATTCCACGATCTCTTTCACATCGGCGGCAATCCCGCGAAGGGTATCCAGATCATGGCCGTAAATATTCAGAGACAGGCCGCCGGAGGAAGTGAAGCCGCTCAGGTCATCCATGCCGCTGGACACGGCGCGGACGGTGCAGTTCAGATCTGCAGTTGCGGATTCCACATCTTCACAGATCTTCCGGATCTCTTCGGGGGCAGCGGTTTCATCGGCCGTGAGATAACCTATATACAGGCCGAACGAATCATCCGAGGCGCCGAACGAGGAAACCAGTCCGTTCAGGCTGCTCTGGTCCATTACACCGACATCGATCACGCCGTCGACCTGCAGAATGGCATCGATTACCCTGTCGACTTCTGCATAGGAGTCTTCACGCGTCATGTCCTCAGGTGTCTCCACATCGATCTGGATGAAACTGGAGGTCATCTCCGGCAGGAACACGATACCCATGCGCAGAATCTGCCAGATGCTGACCGCGAGCAGGGCAATGGCCACGAGAAGTGTCACGAATTTGTGGCGCAGACACCAGCCGAGACTGCGGCCGTAGGTTTCCTGCAGGCGGACAAAGAAACGCAGCTCCGATGTCTTCGTGTTTTTCATCAGAGAGCTGGATGCGGCCGGGACAACGGTCAGAGCCACAATCAGAGAAGCTGTCAGGCAATAGCCGATCGTCAGGGCCAGCGGTGTCAGGAACTGGCGGACCGTGCCGGACGCAAACACGACCGGCAGGAAAACGCAGATCGTTGTCAGGGTGGAGGCGATGATCGCACCACGGACCTGGCGGGCACCCTGTACGGCGGCACGCGCAGCGGGAATGCCTCTGCTGCGCAGCCGGAAGATGTTTTCCATCACAACGATTGAGTTATCGACAAGCATGCCGATTCCGAGAGAAAGACCGGACAGGGTCATGATATTCAGGGAGAGATCCGAGAAATACATCAGGACCAGCGCGAACAAAACGGAAAGCGGAATGCTGATTGCGACGACGATCGTGGGCTTTACGGAGCGCAGGAACAGAGCCAGCACCAGAATGGCCAGGATGGCACCGAGCAGGATGCTGTGCAGGATGTCCTTGATGATCAGTGTGATATAGATCCCCTGGTCCATCATGGGTACCAGATGCGTTCCTTCGTACCGTTCTTCGAGTTCCGCAAAAGCGGCGCGGCAGGTACGGGAGACATCATTGGTGCCGGCGGTGGGGGATTTGAAAATGCTGAGGATGACGCCGTCAGATCCGTTCAGACTGGCATAGCTGTCATCCGCATTATCGATCACGGTAATATCTGCCACATCGGCTAAGCGGACGGCCCCAAGTTCGGCCGAGTCGATCAGAAGAATGTCCGCGATGGCGTCGGCGTCCTCGTATTCATCCCCTACGCGCAGCAGCCAGGCGTTGCTGTCTTTGTCGTCGATATAGCCGGCGGGCATGGAAAAGTTCTGTGCGTAGATCAGCTGTGCGAGTGTTGTGGAAGAAAGCAGGGAATCCGCATTGGCATTTTTCAGAGCCTCTTCGCGGCTGTTCTCATATTGTTCCTGTGCGGCTTTCAGCTGTGCCTGTGCCTGGGCGAGCTGTGTCGTGGCCGTGGAAAATCCGACGGCGGCCTGCAGCTGTGCCTGTGTCAGGCCGGCATATCCGGTCTGGAGGCCCGAGAGGAGACCGGGGACATTGTCCAGACCGGCGTTCATCTGTGCAATGGCATTTTCAACATTGGCAATCTGCAGGGAAAACTGACCGGTCAGATCGGCGGCGCGCAGAGCTTCCAGGGCCGTGCGGATCTGCGTCAGATAAGAAACAAGCTGGGCGGCACTTTGTGTGAGATCCGAAAAAGAGCCGTCAGAAATGCTGTTTGCACCGTTGGAGAAAGAAAGCGCCGCAGCTTCCAGCTGCTGTCTTGCCGTTTCCAGCGCAGCGGCTGCTGCCGCCTGGTCAGTCTGGCCGGTCTGTGCCGCTGCATAGGCTGCCTGCGCCGCCGCATACGCTGCCTGCGCGTTTGCCAGTGCCTGCGCCGCGGCTTCCTGCTGCGCCGTACTTGTCTGTTGGGAAGACTGGGCAGCCTGCAGCTGTGCCAGTGCCGCGTCCAGAGCGGCCTGTGCCTGTGCTGCGGCCGCCTGCTGTGCGGCGGGGTCTGCGGAAGGATCGGCCGGCGTCTGTGCCTGTGCGGCTGCCAGAGCCTGCTGTGCGGCATCGGCCGCCGCCTGAGACTGGGTGACCTGTCCGGAAATGGCGGATGCCTCCTGCTGTGCCGCATCCCATTGCTGCTGCGCGGCAGCAAGCTGTGTCTCCGTTTCCTGCAGCTGCCGGATGGCATCGTCCAGATTCTGTGTCTGCTGCGGCTGTGCCTGTGCGACTGCCAGATTCAGGGCGTTCAGCTGGTCGATCAGAGAATTGGCCTGTGTACGGAGCGCATTGGCGGCATTGATGACCAGTCCGCTGAGCTGCCCGAACAAAGCGCCGGACAGAGTGGAACCGAAGGCACCTTCCTGTTTTTCCAGTTCAGCCTGTGCTTCATCTACGGTGGTCTGTGCTTTGTCCAGCTGTTCTTTTGCTTCAGTCAGCGCGTCATTGGTCTTCTCGAGGATGCGGTCGTTCAGC
>CADBNA010000286.1 GCA_902795835.1 uncultured Lachnospiraceae bacterium
CCGGGACATACCTGGCCCGGGTGTTTTAGACGAGCAGGCTCGGACCGGCGGAGCAGCGGACACAGAGGGTATCCCCTGCCTCCGGGCCGGTGTCCGTCCGTCACATGCAAATCCCTTGCATATCCTCCGCCAGCTCCGTCATGACGCGGAGCACCGTATCCGCATCCCTTCCGACGCGGCTCAGGTCATAGGAAAAATACGGCTTTTCCCCCATGTGGAAGCGCAGCCTGTTGCGGTAGCGTTCCCTGTCCAGGAGGCCGGGTATCTGCTGCGGATCGATCATGGCGCGCTCATACAGCCCGATACGGATCTCTGTTCCGCTCTGCCTGATCTCTGTAATCCAGCACTTGTGCGCCATGGCCTTGATCAGGGCCGCCGTCACCAGATTCTGGACAGAGGCAGGAGGCTCTCCGAACCGGTCGATGAGTTCATCAGTCATATCCTCCGCCTCTTCCCGGCTCTCCAGGCCGGCAATCCTTTTATAGATCTCCAGTTTCTGTCCCTCGTCTGTGATATAGCTGCCGGGTATAAAGGCGCTGATCGTCAGGTCGATCACCGTCTCAAAGTCCGCCCGCGGCTGCTCTCCTTTTGCCTCTCGAACCGCTTCGCCCAGCATTTTGCAGTACAGGTCATAGCCGACTGCTTCCATGTGGCCGTGCTGTTCGGCGCCCAGCAGGTTGCCGGCCCCGCGGATCTCCAGATCGCGCATGGCGATGCGCACGCCGCTGCCGAGGTCTGTAAACTCCCGAATCGCGTGGAGTCTCTTCTCCGCCTCTTCCCGCAGCAGCTTGTCCCTCCTGTACATCAGAAACGCATATGCGTTGCGGCTGGAGCGGCCGACCCGCCCACGCAGCTGGTACAGCTGAGCAAGGCCCATACGGTCAGCATCACATACAATCAGGGTATTCACATTGGAAATATCCATGCCCGTCTCGATAATGGTGGTGGAGACGAGTACATCAATTTCCCCGTTGATAAAACTGACCATGATTTTTTCCAGCTCACGTTCCTTCATCTGCCCGTGGGCATAGGCTACGTTTGCCTCGGGAACCAGCGCCTGGATGCGTCCCGCCACCTCATCGATATTGCTCACACGGTTATATACGTAATAGACCTGTCCGTCTCTGGCCAGCTCCCGGCTGATCGCCTCCCGGACCAGTTCTTCATCGTACTCCATGACATAGGTCTGAATCGGCATCCGGTCGATGGGCGGTTCTTCCAGCACACTCATGTCCCGTATCCCGATAAGGCTCATATGAAGCGTACGCGGGATGGGTGTGGCGGACAGGGTCAGCACATCGACATTTTTCTTCATCTGCTTGATCCGCTCTTTGTGGGTGACGCCAAACCGCTGCTCTTCATCTACGATCAGCAGTCCCAGTTCTTTGAAAACAATGTCTTTTGACAGGACACGGTGCGTGCCGATCAGGATGTCCACCTGACCGCGCCTGGTATCTTCGATCGTCTTCTTCTGCTGGGCGGGGGTGCGGAAACGGCTGAGCATATCGACCCGCACCGGAAACTGGCTCATCCTCTCGCGGAATGTATTGTAGTGCTGCTGCGCCAGGATCGTAGTGGGACACAGCAGCACGACCTGCCTGTTTTCCTGCACTGCCTTGAAAGCGGCGCGGATGGCGATCTCGGTCTTGCCGTATCCCACATCTCCGCAGATCAGGCGGTCCATGATCTTATTGCTCTCCATGTCCCGCTTGGTATCTTCTATCGCAGCCAGCTGGTCTTCTGTTTCCTCAAAGGGAAACATCTCCTCGAATTCCCTCTGCCAGATCGTGTCCGGTCCGTATTTATATCCGGTCTCACCCTGTCTGGCTGCGTACAGGGCAACCAGTTCTCTGGCAATATTCTGCACGGCACCGTGGACACGGGTCCTGGTCTTCTGCCATTCCCTGCCGCCCAGCCGGTTGATTTTCGGCTTTCTCCCCTCCGGCCCGGAATATTTCTGCAGCGCATCGAGGGATGTGGCAATCACATAGAGGTTGCTGCCGCCCTCGTATTCAATCTTGATGAAATCCCTGAGCGTATGATCCACCTCGACCTTTTCTATGCCGCG
>CADBNA010000287.1 GCA_902795835.1 uncultured Lachnospiraceae bacterium
AACTTCTCGATATCGAAGTCATACTCCGGCAGGTAGATGAGATCCGGGCCGGAGCCGAATGCAGTGGCCAGGGCAGCGCTGGCGGCCAGCCAGCCGGCGTGGCGGCCCATGATCTCGATGACGGTGATCATGCCGTTGTCGTAAACGCGGGCGTCCTTGTTGATCTCCATGCAGGAGGTGGCGATATACTTTGCGGCGCTGGCAAAGCCAGGGCAGTGATCCGTGCCGAAGAGGTCGTTGTCGATGGTCTTGGGCACGCCCATCACGCGGCAGTCGTAGCCGACCGACTCCATGTAGCGGCTGATCTTACTGCAGGTGTCCATCGAATCGTTCCCGCCGTTATAGAAGAAATAGCGCACGTTGTACTTCTTGAAGATCTCCAGAATCCGCTTATAATCGGTATCGTCAACTTCAGGGTCCTTCATCTTGTACCGGCAGGAGCCCAGCTCGGAAGAGGGGGTGTGCAGCAGCAGGCGCAGCTCTTCGGGGTCTTCCTCGTCCATCACATACAGCTTGTCTTCCAGAACGCCCTTGATGCCATGGGCCGCTCCGTAGACCTTGGTGATCTCGTCCGCTTCCAGCGCGGTTTTGATGACACCGTAGGCGCTGGCGTTGATGACGGCGGTGGGACCGCCGGACTGGCCAAAGATGCAGGAGCCGATCAGTTTTTCACTCATAATACAGTTGCCTCCGTTTGAAACAGATAAAATTTTTCGTATTTTGTTGAATGTGCTTCTTGATTATGGCTTGTTTAGAGCATATAATATATAAGAAAAGCAGATTTGTAAATGTGCTATTTTAACAAAAATAAGGAGATTGAGAACATGCCTCTGGTAACAACAAAAGAAATGTTTGAGAAAGCGTATAAGGGTGGCTACGCCATCGGTGCTTTCAACGTGAATAATATGGAGATCGTCCAGGGGATCACCGAAGCGGCCAAGGAAGTCAACGCCCCTCTGATCCTGCAGGTCTCCAAGGGCGCACGTAATTACGCCAATCATACCTACCTGATGAAGCTGGTGGAGGCCGCCGTGATTGAGACCGGCCTGCCCATTTGCCTGCATCTGGACCACGGCGACAGCTTTGAGCTCTGCAAGTCCTGCATCGACGGCGGCTTTACTTCCGTCATGATCGACGCTTCCTCCAAGCCTTTTGAGGAGAACATTGCTCTGACCCGCAAGGTCGTGGAATACGCTCATGATCACGGCGTGGTCGTTGAGTCCGAGCTGGGTACCCTGGCCGGAATCGAGGACGAAGTGAACGTTTCCGCCGAGGACAGTTCCTACACCCGTCCCGAGGACGTGCAGGAATTTGTGGAGCGCACCGGCTGCGACTCTCTGGCTATCGCCATCGGCACCTCTCACGGCGCCTACAAGTTCAAGCCCGGCACCGATCCTCACCTGAGATTCGATATTCTGGAAGAAGTTGAGAAGCGCCTGCCCGGTTTCCCCATCGTACTGCACGGTTCTTCCTCCGTTCCCCAGGAATTCGTGAAGATCATCAACGAAAACGGCGGCAATATGCCCGGCGCCATCGGCGTTCCCGAGGATCAGCTGCGCCAGGCTGCCAGAATGGCCGTCTGCAAGATCAATATCGACTCTGACCTGCGTCTGGCCATGACCGCCAGCATCCGCAAGTACTTCAACGAGCACCCCGATCACTTCGATCCCCGCCAGTACCTCGGACCGGGTCGCGACGCGATCAAGGCCATGGTCAAGCACAAGATCATCGAGGTTCTCGGCTGCGACGGGAAGGCTTGATCCCGCATTGACCCAGCATTATAAAGACACAGAAACTGGAGGTGGCAGGAATGAGCCAAAGTACCGAACAGGAAAAGCGCGTCAATAGCAGCGCCGGCAGGGGAGCCCCTTCGCTGGACAACCTTCTTATCATCAGGCTCGTCATTGCGGCGGTGATCCTCGCGGTAGCTGTCATCGTCAAGATGCCGGCTGTTGTTCGGATCATTCTTCTCATCGTTTCCATTGTTGCTGCCGGCTACGATATCGCGCTGGACGCCGTTAATGCGGTCGAAGAGAAGAACTTTTTTGCCGCTCCGCTTCTCATCCTTTTGATCACGGTGATATCGATCGTGATCGGTTACGCGGCGGAGGGCGCGGCTCTCGTCCTGGTCTATCAGGCCGGGAAGCTGCTAATGACCTATGTTGAGTGCCGGACCCGGCAATCTGCCAGAGAGCTGCTGGAGTATCGAGATGCCGAGACCATCAGCAGGGTAGAGGAGATCGTAAAGGATCGGGATGCGACCACGCTTCGTCTTGAACCCACCATCTTCAAAAGTGCCGACGCCATCCTGAAATTCGCCATGGTCATTGCGGTGGCCTATGCCATCATCCTTCCGCTGATCAACGGGAACTGCACATATCGGATGTCTATCCATCGAGCTTTGATGATCCTGGCGGCCTGCACGCCTCTGTCCGTTGTTGCCGCCATGCCTCTCACAGCTCTTGTTGGTCTGTGCTTCAGTGCTCAGCAGGGTGTGGTCTTCTCCAAGGTCAGCGCCATGGAAGATGCTGCCGGCGTGAATACCGCCATTTTTGACAAGGCTGGCGTGTTTACCGCTGAAACCCCGCATCTGCTTTCCGTGCAGTCCGATATTTTGGACAGCCGTACGTTTATGAACTTTGCCGCGCATGCCGTGTATTATTCCGAGCAGCCCGTTGCCAAAGCCATTGCCGCGCGCAATGACCAGGAATACAAGCTGGATCTGATTTCTGATTTCGTGGATATTCCCGGCAGCGGCGTTGAGCTGAAGATCGGCGGTTCTCCCGTAACATTGGCGATCCGTGATTATTATATCCTGAAGGGGATCAATATTCCTCAGGAGGACAGCAAGGAAGGCCAGACCTATTACATGACGGTCGCAGGCCGTTATGTGGGCAAGCTGGTGATCTCCATCGATATGAATGAGGAGTCCCTGGATCTGGCCAGTGACATGCGGGATGCCGGTGTCGAGCGCTGCATCCTTCTGACGGAGGACAGCGGGGAAGACAGCCACAAGGCTGCTGAAGAGCTTGGCTTCAGCGAATTCTACGGTGAGTGCGATACCGCCAGGAAACTGAAGCTGGTGGAGGATCTCAGCCACAGTGCGCAGTCTCGCAGCATGTACATTTACGCCAAGGGCTTCGAGGCGCACAGTGCCGCTGACGTGGATCTGCGCATCAGTCAGAAGGGCAAATTCGCCGATGCCATCGTGCAGCCCGAGGATGCCAACAACATCCCGTTTGCCTTGCAGATCTGCCGCCGCATGTGCGACGTGGCCACGAAGAACGCGGTCTTTGCATTCGTTGTCAAAGCTCTGCTGATATTCCTGAGTATGATCGGCTACAGCAAGATCTGGTTCGTTCTGTTTGTGGATCTGGCCGCCGGGATCGGCACCATGCTCAATTCGATCCGCGTGACCAAGGAATCCATCTTTTCCAACATTATCAAGAAATAAGGCATAAAGCCCAAGAAAACCACGGTGTTTACGCACCGTGGTTTTTTCTTGACAAAGAAGGAGAGGAAGAGTAGAATGTATTCACAGGCGAAGGATCGCCTTTCATATTTGATCCTCTTTGGTTCGCATAATATCAATTAAGCGAACTTAGAACTGCGGCTTTAGTCTTTTGAATCGGAGTTGATATTGTTATGAATCTGGACCAAATTCAAGACGCGCCGGATATTTTGATGGAGTTTTTGGAATACCATTCCACCGTGCGCGGACATTCCGATAAAACCATCACCGGGTATTACCTGGATCTGAAGATACTGTTTCGGTTCTTAAAACGCCGACGTCATCTGGTGGATCTAAAAACGCCGTTTAATGAAATAGACATCACGGACGTTGACCTGGACTTTATCAAAGCGATTCGTATTGAAGAACTATATCGGTATCAGTCGTTCTCGCCGGAAATGATCGATACGCCGAACGCGCTGTCGGCCGCGAGCCGCTGCCGTCGGACCTCGTCCGTCAAATCCTTCTTCAACTATCTTACGACCAAGCGCCATCTGCTGGATCATAATGTTTGCCAAGAACTTGACATGCCAAAACGTCAGGCGTCTTTACCGCGTTATCTGGAAGAAACCGAATGTGAGCGTTTGCTGGCAGCTTGTGATGGCCCATATGGATTACGGGATTATTGTATACTGATGCTGTTTATGTCCTGTGGTTTGCGGGTCTCTGAATTGGTTTCGCTCAATGTAACCGATCTCTATGAAGACCACGTTCGAGTTCTCGGCAAAGGCAACAAAGAACGGATCGTCTATTTTGCAGAGGGCTGCCGCGAAGCGATCGACGATTATCTGGCTGTACGCGATCCGGAAAACATCATCCCAGAGGATCGGCAAGCGCTGTTTATCAGTCGGGATCATCGGCGGATCAGCGTTCGTGGTGTACAAAAAATGGTAGATAAGAAGCTGAAAATGGCCGGATTGGATGCTTCCCGGTACTCTCCACATAAATTACGGCATACTGCGGCAACACTGATGCTGAAAAATGGTGTGGATACCCGTGCGCTCCAGGAGGTCCTCGGCCACAGCAACCTGAACACCACACAGATTTATACGCACCTGGACAACGCCGCGCTTCATGAAGCAGCCATGGCAAATCCCATAGGCAAAAAGAAAAAGCATGACAATTAAAGCTTACTGAAACAGTATAACGGCCGGGCTCTTCAAATACGCTTTGAAGCGCCCGGTCTCTGTCGATATCAGCTAAAGATCAATATGGTTTGGGTTGTTCTGTTGCTCAAGCAAAGCTTTGGA
>CADBNA010000288.1 GCA_902795835.1 uncultured Lachnospiraceae bacterium
GGATGTCGAAGCCGGAAAGGAAGGCAAGGTCACCCTGACCGTGAAGGTGCTGGAAGGCGCGCTCAAGTCGAAGGGCGGCGAAGGCAAGATCGTGAACGGCGGCGACAGCACGACGGTTCAGGTCGGAAATGACAACGAATACTCCGTAGAAACAGTGGAGAATCCGGTAGATGAACCGCCGACTCCTACTCCTACACCGACTCTTACTCCTACTCCGACACCGCCTCCGGGAACACCTAAGACAGGAGACGACGCACCGATCCTCCTGTACACGTTATTGCTGATAGCGGCTGCAGCTGCAGTGCTTACAGTAATCTTCGCAAGAAGGAGAAGGAGAAGGTAACAGAAAAGAAACAAGATAACAAAGAGAGAAAGTAAGAAAGCCCCTGCAGGGAAGACAACCTGCAGGGGCTTTTGGCCGGGTGGGGGCAGCGGAGATCCCCATGCTTGCCCGATCTGTGGTACAATACCTTCTGGTGGTATGAAAATCTATTAACGACGACTTGTTTCCCAAATGAAAGTGACGATATGATACAGATTCTTGCTGCTGCGGCATCGGCGGAGATGTCCGCCAGGTCAGTTCCCTGGCTGCAGAAATTTATTGAAGAGTACTATATTGAAACGCTGGCGATCTTCCCGGCGCTGATTATTCTGATGTCGCTTGCCGTTGTCGTTTATCTGGACAGTTTTATCTCCGACGGTTTGAGGAGAACCATGAGTATTATTGTATTGGCGGTCTTCAGCCTGGTTGTGCAGAACTATCTGGAATATCGCCTGTCCACGGGGGACCTGCGGTGGCTGGCAAGGACGCTGGTTTCTGTCTATGGTTATGCCATCCGCCCGGTGATCCTGGTGCTTTTCTTAAGGGTGCTCTCACCGCAGAAGCATTTCCGGTGGGCGTGGGTGCTTGCAGGGATAAATGCGGCGGTCAATGCCACGGCGCTGTTTTCTTCCATATGTTTCCGGATCGATGAGGATAATCATTACCGGGGCGGTCCGCTGAGCAATTTCTGTCTCTATGTCAGCGCGTTCCTGCTGGTCTGGCTGTTTGCCATGACCATCCGCGTATTTGAGCCGCATAAGCGCAGGGAAACATGGGTACCGATGCTGGTGTTTGGGCTTATCGTGGTATCAGTCGTGATGGATTATAATGTCGGACAGGTTGCCCAGCCTGTTGATTATCTTACTTTTGCTGTGGTTTCCGGCAGCAGGACTTACTATACCTGGCTGCACATGCAGTTTGTCCGGGATCATGAGCAGGCACTGCAGGCGGAGCAGCGCATTCAGATCATGATGTCGCAGATCCAGCCTCATTTCCTGCACAATACTCTTGCCACGATCAGGGCTCTTTGCCGGAGGGATGCAGACAAGGCGGGAGAGGTGACGGAGAAATTCGGCGAATATCTGTGCCGGAATATGGCATTTATGGGCTTCACCGGTCTGGTGCCCTTCCGGACAGAACTGGAACATACCCGGATCTATGCTGAAATTGAGATGGTGCGGTTCGATAATATCCGCGTGACATATGATATACAGGACGACAGATTTGAATTGCCTCCGCTTACAGTTCAGCCGCTGGTGGAAAATGCGATCCGCCACGGTGTCCGAATCCGGGATCAGGGGTTTGTTCGTGTCTCGTCATGGCGGAACAGGGATGCCCATAAGATTATGATATGGGACAACGGGACAGGGTTTGACACGGTAAAAATCGATTCCGCGGATGATTCGCACATAGGCATCCGCAATGTCCGGGAGCGGATCGGGAAAATGTGCGGTGGTTCCCTGCAGATAGACAGCCGGATTGGTGAGGGCACGATGGTAACAATCACGATCCCCTTCCGGGAAAAAAATGATGAGGAAAATGAATGAAAGTGATTTGTGTGGACGATGAAAGACTGCTGATGGAAGACACGGTGGACATGTGCCGCGAACTCGGCTTTGTGGACGAAGCGGAAGGGTTTACCCGTCCGGCGGACGTTCTTCTTTATTTCGAGCATAAGCAGGCTGACCTTGTGATTCTGGACATTGATATGCCGGGTTTGAACGGACTTGAACTGGCGGCTGCCATTCGTGAAAAACAGCCGGACCTTCCGATTATTTTTCTGACAGGGTATGAGAAATACGCTCTGGAGGCGTATTCGGTGCATCCCTCCGGATATCTGCTGAAACCCGTGAAAAAGGAGAAGCTGGAGGCGGAGATCGCTCACGCGCTCGGAATTTCCCGGCAGAAGAGCCGAAGCCGTATCAAGGCGCATACTTTCGGTAATTTTGATCTTTTTGTGGATGGGAAACCGGTCGCTTTCAGGCAGGCCAAGTGCAAAGAACTGATGGCTTATCTGATCGACCGTCAGGGAGCTACCGTGACCCGCCGGGAGGCATTTGCCATTCTTTGGGAAAACCGCCCGTATGACCGTCCGATGCAGAAACAATTTGACGTAATCATCAGGTCCCTGCGCTCGACGCTGACAGAGTATGGAGTGGAGGAGATCTTTGAGATGCAGAGCGGTGCCATGCGCGTGAATCCGGAGCTCATATCATGCGATGTCTGGCGCCTGCTTGCCGGCGATCCGGAGGCAGAGCGCGCTTTTCATGGAGAGTATATGAGCAACTACTCCTGGGCAGAAGAAAAGACGGGAAATCTGATATTCCGCGGGTGAAAGATGCTTGTGTAAGACGCAAACGGTTACTGGACATTTATTGGACAACGCATGTTAGTATACACTCAAAAGTGCCTTTTTGGGCAAATGATGCGGGCAGATGATTCCGCATCCGGGGGAGAAGGAGTAGCAGTATAAGCAGGGAAAGCATTTGAAAAGTGAGATCTGCGTACAAAAACGGCTGTTTTTGGAAATATTAAAAGTACATAAATTATTATAAAAAAATAACAATGTAAAACGCGCGGATTCCTATTATAAGTGTTTTTCTGAATGAATGATTGTTCGGATCAGGCATTCACCATACTACTGGAAATATCGACTGGATTGTGTTAGAGGGGACCGATCAGCGAGTTTCGGGCATGGTTTTTTCGAGGACTCACTGGCAGTGTCTGCTTTTGAGTTCTTTTTTATTTCCGGAAGCTCCGGGATCAGGAAAGCAGAGGAATTATAACAGATGGCCACAACAGAAAAAGAACTGCACCGACTGACGCGCGGCGAGCTTCTGGAGATCATCCTTGATCAGAGACAGGAGCTGGAGCGGATCAGAAGTGAACTGGAAGAAGCGAAGGCGCAGCTTAAGGACCGCGATATCCGGATCCGGCAGGCGGGCTCCATAGCGGAAGCCTCGCTCGCACTGACAAACATTTTCAGTGAAGCCCAGAAGGCGGCAGATCTCTATCTGGAAAATGTCCGCCGGCAGGCGGGGAATACGGCATTTTCGCAAAATGCGAACGACAACGGGGAAGAACCGGTGTTTCTGCAGGCCGGGGATGAGAGGCTGGTGCCATGAGCCGGAAACAGAAAGTATCCCCCGAGCAGATGCGCGACCTGCGGAATGTGACGGCGAAGGAGTGGAAAAAAGAACTTGAGCACGAGCGTTACCGGAAGACATTTGCCGGAACGCTGAAGAGTACGATCTACGCACTGATCACTGTGGCGGCCGCGGCTGTCCTGGTGGCGGTCCTGCTGCTCCCGGTGCTTCATATTTACGGAACATCGATGAGTCCGACGCTGGATGAAGGGAATTTCGTCCTGTCTGTAAAGGGAAGCCGGTTCGAGACCGGGGATATTGTAGCATTTTA
>CADBNA010000289.1 GCA_902795835.1 uncultured Lachnospiraceae bacterium
CCGCCGGATCCGCACCGGCGATGAGGTCCGGCTCTCCGGCGCGCAAAGCAGCGCCCCGTCAGACGCGAAGCCGGGAATCACTGCGTCAAACCTTCGGATCCCCTCCTCCAGCGCCTCTGAAACCTCTTCCGGGAAGATCCCGCGTACATCGGCGGGAACATACCGTCCCCTGATCCGGGGCGGCGTGCCGGCGCCGGGAAAGGCATCGGCACCGCAAAGCGCATCGGCACTGCTGTCTGTGATGCCCGCAGCTTCTGCGGCATCCGGCAGATCTGTACGTGTCTGCAGATCCGGCTCTCCCTCAGGATCAGCCGCTTTTCGGGCAAAATCCGCGAATGTCTCTGCCGGGATCGCACCCCGGCCCGCGTCAAAGGCGCGCTTCTCGAGCATCCTCGCAAAAGCCATGCCTGTCAGCGGATGCAGCTGCGATTCGCCCCCTTTCCAAGGCTGCGGCTTCGTTCCCCACTCCTGCAGATAGCGGACATACTGATCCGGACTGACTGTCATCACGATCGCAGCGTTGGCGTTGCCGCTGTCACGGTCATGCAGGCTCATACCGTTGACCGCGGTCATTCCGGGCTCGGATGAGGCATTGACCACATATCCGCCCGGACACATGCAGAACGAATATACGCCGCCCTGCGGGAGCTGACAGGTCAGCTTGTAGGAGGACGGCGGCATGGCATAGCGGCAGTCCTTCCCGTACATTGCCTCATCGACCACCCGCTGCGCGTGCTGGATGCGCACGCCGACTGCGAAAGCCTTCGGCTCCATCTTCATCTCCCTGCGATGCAGCATCTCAAAGGTATCCCGGGCGCTGTGCCCGAGGGCAAGCACGACGATCGGGGCATGCAGCGATCCCGTCTCCCCGCGCTTCAGGTCGCGGATCTGCAGGCTGTATCCCCTGCCGGATGGTTCGATCTCTTCCAGCCGGTGTGAGAACAGAAAACTTCCGCCGAGTGAGATGATCTCCTCCCGGATGTTTTTCACAACGCTCCGGAGCCTGTCGGTACCGATATGCGGCCTGTAGCTGTAGAGAATATCCGGGTCTGCCCCCGTTTCCGCAAAGGTTTGCAGGACAAAGCGGATCCGTCCGCCCTGGTCCTTGATGGACGTGTTGAGCTTTCCGTCCGAGAAGGTTCCTGCACCGCCCTCTCCGAACTGTACATTGCAGTCCGGATCCAGTTCACTGCCTTCCCAGAAGCGCTCCACGGCCTTCACCCGCTCTTCCACCTGCGCTCCGCGCTCGATCACGACAGGCCTGTATCCTTCCCGGGCCAGCAGCAGGGCGCAGAAAAGACCGGCCGGCCCGCTCCCGATGATCACCGGGCGCCCCTGCATCTGCTCCGCCCCCCTCTCCGGCAGGCGGTACGGCGCAGCATTCACCCGTGTGATATCGCTGCCTCTCTTTCCGGCCCGTTTCAGAATCCGTGCCTCTCCACAGATCTGCACATCAACGGTATACACATAAAAAATGTCAGGCTTTTTCCTGGCATCCACAGACTGTCTTACGACCTGATATGAAAATTCCGTTCCCGGCCTCACCCGCAGCTTTTTTTCCACAGCTGTCCGGAGATCTTCCGGTGCATGATCCGGCGAAAGCCTGATCTGACTGATCCTCAGCATATGTTCAGAATACTCCTCAATGTCTTCCTGTTCTCTTCGGATGAATTCAGGGAAACGCTGATCTGATCATCGTTTCCCTGTTATGACCTGCTCATCAGGTCTCATCTTCCAGATAGATGATCTTTGCCTGCGGCAGGTCATCCCCGGAAATAGTCAGGACTGCGTAACTTCCCGGCGATCCGTATGGCCTGTTCTGCGTCAGGCTGCCCGGATTGACGACAAGGACGCCCCGGTCCTCATAGCGCTGAATCAGGGGTCTGTGCGTATGTCCGTAGAGAACCACATCCGCATGGCTGCGTCTGGCATTCTCAAGCAGATATTTATGCCCGGCGTGTACGTCCTGCTTATGCCCGTGCACGATCAGAATGTTGCAGAACCCGATCCTTCGCAGCAGCGACTGCGGGAGATCCACGAACCAGTCGCAGTTTCCCTTCACAGCCAGCAGTCCGTACTGTTCCCTGTGCTCCAGAAGCATCTCCGGATCAGCCTGCACATCGCCGCAGTGGATCAGATAATCAAAAGGAAGCTCCTTTTCGATCACTCTGTTGCAGACAGTAAAATCACCGTGCGTATCACTCATCACGATGATCCTGATATCGCCGTTTTCTCTCATACCCCTCCCTGCATCTTCAGCTTTCTTTCTGTTTCTCCGGTGCCCGGTTTTCTCAGCCTTGTTTTTCGTATCCCGGTTTTCTTACCTGTTCCGCTTTCGCCCGGTTTTCTGCCGGCTCAGTTTTATGTTTACCGGGGTTTCCTGTTTCGTCCTGCGTTTTTACTGCGCAGAGCTCTTTTCTGCTCTGCGGTCTTTATCCATCTGCGGTCTTCAGCCTGCTCTCTGCCGCGCATGCGCCGGCAACATAGCCGCTGGACCAGGCCCACTGCAGATTGTAACCGCCGCACGGGCCGTCCGC
>CADBNA010000290.1 GCA_902795835.1 uncultured Lachnospiraceae bacterium
ATAATTTGTTAGAGAAGTAAAGACCCAAATGAAAAAAATATTTAAAAATATTTTCCCGGCATATTGACAAAGAAAATATATTTGATACAATATAATAGTAAGAAATGATTAATCGAGCAGATAGGGAGGTTTATGATGAGTATATATGATTACAGTGTTCCGACACCTGCAGGCGAAGAGATATCTCTGAAGGACTTTGAAGGAAAGGTGATGCTGATTGTCAATACGGCAACAGGCTGCGGCTTTACCCCGCACTACAAGGACCTTGAGGAGATGTACGAGCAGTACCATGAGAAAGGCCTGGAGATTATCGACATCCCCTGCAACCAGTTTGCGGGACAGACGCCCGGCACCGATGACGAGATCCATGAGTTCTGCACGCTGAAGTACCATACACAGTTCCCTCAGATGAAGAAGTCAGATGTCAACGGAGAGAATGCGCTTCCCCTGTACGCCTATCTGAAAGGACAGAAGGGCTTTGGCGGATTCGGTATGGGCCCGGCTGCCCTGGCCATGGGCGCCATGCTCAAAAAGATCGACAAGGATTACAAGAACAACCCGGATATCAAGTGGAACTTCACGAAATTCGTGGTCGACAGACAGGGAAATGTCGTTGCCCGTTTCGAGCCGACCGCAAAGATGTCAGAAGTTGCGAAATGCGTGGGAAGTCTGATCTGAGAGCGGCAAATTGCCGGTTATTAAAAACTGTCCTTTAAGCGGATGGGTTTACAGCCCACCATATTGACAGAGAATACCTCCGTGTAGTACAACGTACTTCACGGAGGTGTTTTTAGGTCTTTTTCTGTTTATGATGGACGTAATTGAGGAGGGCTTGCGCATGTATGCATTTTACGGCTGGGAAACCGCTGACATGAAGGATGACCGCGGTCTGACGCCCCGGGACTACTATGACCTGCTGTCTGACCTGTGGTGCGCCGGGACCTGCGCGCCCAGAATGCGGGACGAATGGACGCCGGAGAATAAGACGCTCGGTCAGTGCTCCATCACGGCTTTCCTGATCCAGGATCTCTTTGGGGGAAAGGTATACGGCATCCTGAGGCCCGGCGGCAATTATCACTGCTTCAATGTGGTGGAAGGCCGTGTTTTTGACCTGACCAGCGAACAGTTCCGGGATACGGTCCTGGATTATACCGGCTGCCCTGAGCAGTTCCGGGAGACCCATTTTGCAAAGGAAGAGAAAAAGCAGCGGTATCTGTATCTGAGAGAGCAGCTGCTGAAAAAACTGGAGCAGGCTGTCGTCATACTGAAAAAGGGGGAGGGCCGTCTGCTGAAGGCCGGCGGTCTGCGGATCTTCGACAATGAGATCGCGGACATACAGGGAGAGTATGAGAACGGCGGCCTGGTACAGGTAAAGGATTTTGACGGATATCCCATGGGCATCGGGTTTATCAATGACCATTCCAAAATCCGCGTCCGGATGCTGACCAGAGACCCGGAAGCCGGGATCGGCGACGCGTTTTTTGAAAAACGTCTCCGTGCTGCCTGGGAATACCGGAAGCGCACAGTCGACACGTCAAGCTGCCGGCTGGTGTTCGGCGAAGCGGATTTTCTGCCGGGACTGACGATAGACAAATATGAGGACATTCTGGTTGTGGAATGCCTGGCCCTCGGCATGGACCGGCTCAAAGACAGGCTGCTTCAGATCCTGGTGCGCATCCTGGATGAAGACGGGATCCGCATCCGCGGCATCTATGAGCGCAGTGACGCAAAAGAACGTCTGAAGGAGGGTCTGGAACAGAAGACCGGTTTTATCGGGGAGGCTTTTGAAACAGAAGTTGAGATAACCGAGAACGGCGTCAGGTATATCGTGGATGTGGCAAACGGACAGAAGACCGGTTTCTTCCTTGACCAGAAATACAACCGTGCCGCCATCCAGCCGCTCTGCCGCGGCGCGGATGTGCTCGACTGCTTTACCCACACCGGGTCCTTTGCCCTGAACGCGGCATTTGCCGGCGCCTCTCATGTGACCGGCGTGGATGCTTCGGAACGGGCCGTGGAAATGGCGCGGCGCAATGCGGCCCTGAACGGATTTCCTGCCGGACAGGTTGAATTCCTGCCGGCCGATCTGATGGAGTGGCTGCCGGATGCGGTGCAGCAGGGGCGCCAGTATGACGTTGTCATTCTCGACCCGCCTGCCTTTGCCAAAGCCCGCGCGAATGTGAAAAACGCCATGAAGGGATACCGGACCGTCAACCGGAACGGCATGAAGCTGGTGAAAAACGGAGGATTTCTGTGCACCTGCTCCTGCTCTCATTTTATGACGCGGGAGCTCTTTGAGACGATGCTGCAGCAGGCCGCCCGTGAAGCGCATGTCCGCCTGCGTCAGGTGGAAGCCCGCGCGCAGGCCCCCGATCATCCGGTTCTGTGGAGCGCAGCAGAGACCTACTATCTGAAATTTTACATCTTTCAGGTGGTGCGGGAGATGTGAAGGCCGCAGCCCCGCATAAACGCGGCATTTTTTATAACAGCCACGGGTCTGCTGCTGCCGGCTGACACACCTCCTGACACACCTTTGCAGTGAAAAACTGATTTTATGTATGAAAAGGGCAGCGGTTTTTTCCGCTGCCTCGTTTATTCTGTTCAGTGATTCCCGACCCTGTGTCAGATCCTGACGGGGTTTTCAATGCTTCTCATACGCGCACAGCGCATCGAAGGTTTCCTGGCTGATATCGTGTTCAATTTTGCACGCGTCTTCCCGCGCCGTATCGGGATTTACGCCCAGGCTGATGAAAAATTCCGTCAGCGCCTTATGCCTGCCGTAGATGCGTTCAGCAATTTCCCTTCCGCTGTCTGTCAAAGTGATAAAACCGGACCGGTCCATCGTTATATAGCCGTTTTCGCGAAGCCGCTTGGTCGCGTAGCTGACGCTGGGCTTTGTCACGCCGAGATGTTCGGCAACGTCTACGGAGCGGATATATCCGTGCATTTCTTTCATCATCAGCATAGATTCCAGATAATCTTCGGCTGATTTCTGTATTTTCATAGCCATAATGTGTGGTACTCCTTCTTTAAACTATTGTTTAAACTATCTAATATCCTA
>CADBNA010000291.1 GCA_902795835.1 uncultured Lachnospiraceae bacterium
CACGACGCCGGCTCAGCTGAAGAATCTTCTGTATACTCTGTTTGTAGTCGTCATGACAGTGCTGATTGCCATTGTTGTCGCCTATCTCCTGGCGCTGTACCTGCGTTTCACCAAATCGCCCATCGCAAAAACAATCGGAACATTGTATTTGCTGCCGCGTTTTGTCCCTGCCATGTGCGCAGTATACGCCATGATAACGATCATCCGTGATTCGGGTATGATCAACCGGATCGGCCTCCTGTTTGGCAAAGACATCCATCTCGGACTGATGTACCACGCAAACGGCCTGATCCTGATGAACCTGTGGTTTAATATCCCGTTTGCAGCCATGATGATCACGGCCGGTCTCGGAGCAATACCGGATTCCATCATAGAAGGAGCCCGCGACGTGGGCGCCGGCAGATGGAAAGTATTCACATCTATGATATTGCCGCTTTCCGTGAAAGATGTTATTATAGCGGCAACATTTGTATGGATGACCAATGTCGGCTCCTTTACGACTCCCTACCTGATGGGCGGCACGGCACCGAAGATGCTGGGCATAGCGCTGTTTGACCAGTTCAACAAATATCTGGCATATAACAAGGCTGCAGCTCTGTCCGTCATCATGTTCCTGATCTGCGCTGTTTCGGCAGGCGTATATATTTATACGAATCTGAAGGACAACGAATGGGAAGGACAGTGACACTGACCAGCCGGTGCTGCTGAAAGGACAATGTCTTTTAAAGGGCGGACGGCTGTCCGCCCTTTTTAAATATCATGAAAAGAAAGGCTCTAAAGATATGACCCTGATTCAGTATATGGAGGGACAGTTTTCCACCATTCAGGTGCTTGATTTCTTTGCCAGGATCCTGCTGGCCTGTCTGTGCGGAGGCATTATCGGTTTTGAGAGAAGCAAGAGACTGAAGGATGCGGGAATACGGACGCATGTGATTGTCTGCTGTACGGCCGCGCTGCTCATGATCATATCCAAGTACGGTTTTGCAGATCTGGTAAGCGATGCGGAAAAACTGTACAACGGCGTCAAGGAGGCGGATCCGGCGAGGGTGGCGGCCCAGGTCGTCAGCGGCGTGAGCTTTCTCGGCGCAGGTGCCATTTTTCATAATAAGAATTATACAAAGGGTCTTACGACGGCGGCCGGTATCTGGGCGACAGCCGGCATAGGCCTTGCTGTCGGTGCCGGAATGGTCAAGGTGGGCGTTTTCACGACCCTTCTGATCACTGTCCTGCAGTTTGTGATGCATTTCTTTACCTATGGCCTGGATTCCATGTCCAAAGCCTATATGGAGTTTGAAGTGACGGACAAAAAGGCTTTCAAGGAAACACTGGTTTCTCTGGAGAAGGAACTGAAGGGGACCATAACAGAAAGCAGCATCCGGAACGGGAAAAACGGAAAGGTGCGCTACAAGATCCTCATGCAGACAAAGAAAGATATCCAGATGAAGTACCTGGATGATTTTTCGGACAGACATGCCGAGATTGAGGCAGTATCGCTCAAATACCTGTAAGAATTATTGCAGTACAGCAAGGCGGCCGGGAGAGGCTGCCTTTTTTATATGAAAGCCGGCGGAGGGCTGTTTCTGCATACAGCCGTCAGAAGGCGCGCCCTTGCTATCCGGCGGCTTTGGTGTTATATTCGGGAGAGCAGTAAGACGGATAAGCAGTTGATAATGTCCGGACCGGCATCATCCGGAGAAAGCGAATACAATGAATTATCTGACAAAGAAAAATTTTATTACCTCGGGCTGTGTGATCGCTTCGGCTCTGCTGCTGGCGTTTGTCACCAATACGTTCATCCAGCCGGCGGGTCTGCTGTCCGGGGGCTTTATGGGCATCGCCATTCTGGTCAACAGGATCGGCTCGCTGTTTCATCTGAACATTCCCATTTCTGTTGTTCTCAGCCTGATTAATGTTCCTGTCGCCGCATTCTGCACAAAACAGATATCCCGGCGCTTTGTGTTTTTTTCCATTCTTCAGGTTCTGCTGACATCTCTGTTTATACAGATCCTGCCGTCTATCCCGGTTTTCGATGATGATATCCTGAATATTGTATTTGGCGGTGTTCTGAACGGGCTTGCCATCGCAATTGCCCTCCGGGGCAATGCCTCTACGGGGGGAACGGATTTCATCGCACTTTATGTGGCAAACCGGACGGGAAAGGAAATCTGGATGCAGGTGTTTGTATTCAACTGTGTGCTGCTGCTGATTTTCGGATATCTGTTCGGGTTTGAGAAGGCCGGGTATTCTATTCTGTTCCAGTTCTGTTCGACCCGGACGATTTCCACCTTTCACAGCCGGTACAAAAGGATTTCCCTGGAAATATTTACACAGAAGCCGGATGAGGTTCTGGATGCGTACCTGGCGCATTTCCGGCATGGCATTACGACTATTCACGCCCAGGGCGGCTACAGTCATCAGGACACTTCTCTTCTGATCGCCATCATCTCCAGCTATGAGCTTTCGGAAGCCGTTGACGCCCTCAGGAAGGCGGATCCGGCCATCCTGATCAATGTGACAAAATCGGAACAGTTTATCGGAAAGTTCTACCAGGACGCCATGTGACGGCTGCAGGCATGCCCTTACGCATGGGACACGCAGGAAGACGGTCAAATGAGAAAAAGACGACAGTTTTTCTGAAAGGGCGGAATGATCTGACGGAGATACCCATCTGAAAAACGGGGAAGTAATGAAAAAAACTAAGGGATACACAGAAACAGAGACCATGATCAGCCTCATTCCGAAAAGGAGGAGAGGCATTTTGCGCCTGGTATTCAGCCGTTTGGGACTGGCGCTTCTGCTGTTGCTGCTGGAGATAGTTGTTTTCTTTTATGTTATTGTCCTGTTTGACGGCTCTGTCCAGTGGTTTGCGACTGTGCGGACAGGACTTTCCGTCATTATGATTTTTTATCTTTTTAACTGTGCCATGGATGCCACTGCAAAGCTGACCTGGCTGTTTCTGCTGATGCTGTTCCCTGTGCCGGGCGCGGTTTTTCTCTGGTTTACAAGGATGGGTATAGGCCACAGGAGTGCCAAAAGAAAAGTGCAGAGTCTCATTGACAAGACCCGGCACAGCCTGCCGCAGGATGAGACAGTTTTACGCACACCGGCACTGTCTGTATCCGGTACGGATGATCTGTGCCGCTTTCTGAACAGGAGCGGCTGCTTTCCGATATATGCCGACACGGAGGTCCGGTATTTTCCTGTCGGAGAAAAGGCTTTTGCCGCTATGACGGAAGAACTGAAAAAGGCAGAGAAATTCATTTTTCTGGAGTTTTTTATCATTGGCGAAGGCCTTATGTGGGGCAGTATTCTGAAGATTCTCGCTGAAAAGGTAAAACAGGGCGTTGACGTGCGGGTCATGTATGACGGCATGTGCGAGATGTCTACTCTCAGCTCAGACTATCCCGAAAGGATGGCCCGGCTGGGAATCCGGTGCAAACATTTTACCCCTCTCCGGCCTTTTGTCTCATCCCAGTACAATTACCGGGATCACAGGAAAATCATGGTCATAGACGGCAGGACAGCCTTCACCGGCGGCATCAACCTGGCAGACGAATATATCAATGAAGTGGAACGCTTCGGGCACTGGAAGGACACGGCGGTCATGCTGAGGGGAGCAGCCGTGCCCAGCTTTACGCTGCTGTTCCTGCAGATGTGGAACCTTTCCGAGCAGAACCCGGTCTGGGAGGAAATCCATGCGCCGGTATCTCCATGCCGGGCAAAAGGCTGGGTGATGCCGTACGGGGACTGCCCCCTCGACGGGGAAAAGGTCGGAGAAAGCGTCTATATTGATATCCTGTACAGGGCAAAGACCTATGTGCACATCATGACACCCTATCTGATCCTGGACAATGAGATGGAAACAGCCCTGAAGTATGCGGCACAGCGCGGTATCGACGTGCGGATCATTCTCCCTGGAATACCGGATAAGAAAAGTGCCTGGTCCCTGGCAAAATCCCATTACCGTTCCCTGCTCTCCGCCGGCGTGAAAATATATGAATATTTGCCCGGCTTTGTACATGCGAAGGTAGTTGTGAGTGATGATGAGAAGGCGGTGGTCGGCACGATCAATCTGGATTACCGCAGTTTGTATCATAATTATGAGTGTGCGGCCTATCTGTACCGGACTGACTGTATCCCGGAGATCGAACAGGATTTTCTGGACACGCAGGAAAAAAGCCTGACGGTTACAGAGGATACGATCCGGCAGGAGAGCATTCTGCTGAAAGGGATGGGAGCGTTTATAAAACTGGTCGCCCCTCTGATGTAGGTATGGCCCTCATTAAATGATATTTTCCTGCAGTTAAACACTGAGACAATAAACAGCAGGCTGAGTTTGAAAACAGACATGAGAGATTCGGCATACGAAGCAGTAATTTTTGACATGGATGGAACGGTGCTGAACACGGTGGACGATCTGACGGCAGCTATGAACTATGCCATGAAAAAGACAGGTCACCGGTGCGATTACACCGGTCCGGACACAAAGTGCTTTTTCGGCAGCGGTGTCCGCACGGCTGTCAGGAGAGCACTTGCCATGGAAGCGGGGGCCGGCCGGAAAGTACTGGATGTGGTCGGAACAGAAGGGGAACGGGATTCCTGCAGAAAAAACGGGCTGTACAGATATCTGTCAGCTGATCCTGCCGAGACGGACCGGATCCTTGGTGTCTTCCGCCCGTATTATGAAGACCATTGCAGGGACAGAACAGCGCCTTACCCGGGCATACCGGAACTGCTGCAGACACTCCGGGAGGCAGGAATCTGCACAGCGGTTGTATCCAACAAGCCGGATCAGGCCGTGCAGCTGCTGACAGATGAACTGTTTCCGGCCATGTTTGACACGGCTTGCGGAGAGCGGGAAGGCCTGCCGCGCAAACCGGCCCCGGATATGGTGCTTCAGGTATTGAAACAGTTGTCGGTTTCCCCGGAAAAAGCCCTGCTTGTCGGTGATTCGGAGATTGACATACAGACAGCAGCCAGGGCAGGGATCGACTGCTGCGCCGTAACCTGGGGTTTTCGGACAGCGGAGTATCTGCAGAAGCTGCAGCCGGAAATGATGGCCGATACGGTAGAGGAGCTGGAGAAATTAATAGAAGGAGTCAAAAGGGAAGGTTCTCTTGACAGGAGGTTTTCATGAACTACGAAGGCGCTGTTTACCGCCCGCCAAGTGAAGCCGGCAGTTTTATTCTGCAGGTGACGATCGGGTGTGCCAGGAACACGTGTACGTTTTGCACAATGTACAAGGACAAGAAGTTCCGCATGCGGCATATGGATGAGATATTTGCAGACATTGAAGAGGTGCATGCTTATTACGGCGACCGCATCCGCCGCATATTTCTGGCGGACGGAGATGCGCTGATCATGCCGGCAGAGAAGCTCCTGGAGATTCTGGCGGAACTTCGCCGGCAGTTTCCTTCTGCAGAGCGCATTACATCCTACGGGGCCCCGAAGGACGTACTCGGAAAATCCCCGGAGGAGCTGAGAGCGCTGCGGGAGGCGGGCCTGACCATGATCTATATGGGTCTGGAGTCCGGGGATGAGGAGGTGCTGCGGCATGTGCGCAAGGGAGCGACCGCAGAGGAGATCATCGAAGCAGGACAAAAACTGAAGGCTGCGGGCATGCAGACGTCGATCACCCTGATTTCCGGTCTTGGCGGGCGGAAACGGCTGCGGGAGCATGCCGTCCACAGCGCAGAGGCCATCTCTGCGATGAAACCGGACTACGTAGGCTTTCTGACTCTGATGGTGGAGCCGGGGGCGCCCATGCTTGAGGAGCTGGAGAGGGGAGAGATGGAGCTTCTGACACCGGAGGAGGTGGCAGAGGAACTGGAACTGTTCCTGAACCATGCAGATGCGGAGGGCTGTGTGTTCCGGTCCAACCATGCATCTAACTACATCATGCTGGGCGGGACGCTGAACCGGGATATCCCGGCCATGCTGGGCCAGATTGAGAGGGCCCGCGAAGAGGGACGGTTCCGGTCGGAAAAGTGGAGGGCCCTGTAAAGGTTTCATTGTCTGTACAACTTTCACAGCCGGTACAGCGTGATCGCGAATTGACGCCGAACTGTTGTCGTGATATGATCTTGTTGTAAGCATCTAACATACACGCAGCAGGCACCGGTCCGAACCGGCCTGCACAACGGATGACAGGAAGGAAGACCTGCCTGCAGAATGCATCAGGACGGGTGTCAGGATCACAAGCCACACGATCGGTACAGACAGTTGCGGAGATATGTCCTAATGTTTTCATGCGTGCTTCTTCCATATCCGGGAGGATATGTGAAGAAGTATTTTATTTGCCGGGAGGCAGAAAGGAAAACGCAGTATGAAACATTTTGGCAAGATTCTTTCACTTACATTGTGCATCGGTATGATTGCCGGATCCGCAGTTGCCGTTACGGCTGACGAAACAGCATATCCGGTCGCCTGGTCACAGACTCTGGACGGAAATGACTATGATTTCGAAATAGCCCAGGCTCCGGAAAAGGCCGTATCGATGTCGCAGGCTACCACGGAAATGATGCTGGCGCTGGGTCTGGCTGACAAAATGGCCGGCACTGCTTTTCTTGAGGAAGAGATCTATGAGCCGCTGGCTGATGAATACGCCAAAGTACCTGTCCTGGCAGAGAAGTGGCCGTCCTATGAGGATTTTATGGCAGCTGCCCCGGATTTTACAACCGGCTGGGCGGTACCCTTCACACAGCGCGCCATTCCGGCCGCGGACATTGTCAAGCAGGACATCCCGATCTTTGTTCCGGAATCCATGCGCAGTACGGATGCCACACTGGACACACTGTTTGATGATCTTCTGTTTTACGGTGAGATTTTTGATGCCCAGGACGCCGCCCAGGCATATGTAGACGCCGAGAAAGCAAAGCTGGAAGAGGTTACCGCACAGCTGGAGGGCCTGGATGAGGTCAGCGTATTCATCTATGATTCCACGGATGATGATGACCAGATCTATACCGCTTTTGAGGGATACACCACCAATCTGCTGAAGCTGATCGGCGCCAACAATATCCTTTCCGGAAAAGGCGTAGACGCAACATGGGACTATGCGAACTGGGAAGAGGTTATCGCATCCAATCCGGAATACATTATCATCTGCGATTACAGCACCAGTATCCGGAACACGGATGATTTTGACGAGAAAGTGGCAAAGCTGAAAGAGAATCCCGCGCTTGCCGATATAGACGCTGTAAAGAATGACAATTTTATCCGCGTGCGTCTCTCCGAGATCACGCCAGGCGTGCGCAGTGTTGATGCGCTCGTACGTCTTGCCGGCGAGATCCACGGAACAGAGACCGAAGAGGCAGAAGAAGCCGCATAAACGGTTCAGATGCAGACCAGAACATCCTCACGGTGCCGTTCCGTGAGGGTGTTTTCTTTTTCAGCGCCCTGGAAAAGGCTTTTCTCCGGGTATTGGGAAGCGGCAGGGCCGGAGTGTGATATGAAAAACAAAAAGGCAATCCTTGTATTTTTTCTGTTGCTGGCGGCAGTCCCGGCAGTTTTTTATTCCTCACTGTTTATCGGGTCCGTTCACATTTCTCCGGAGGATATCCGGTCCATTCTTGGCTGCCTTCTGCACCGGCAGGCTCCGGAGAACCCGAATCTGTATAATCTGATTGTGCTCGTACGTATGCCGCGGCTGGTGCTGAACCTCCTGGCCGGCGCGATTCTGAGTGTGGCCGGCATTCTGATGCAGACTCTGACGCACAATCCGCTGGCTGAGCCGTATGTGCTGGGAGTCTCTTCGGGGGCCAGTACGGGCGCCGCCGGCGCGATTGTGTTCCGGTGGTTTTCGTTTCTGCACGGAGGCAGGGTTTTCTTCTCTGCCTTCCTCTTCAGCTTCGCTGCCATTGCCATTGTTCTGTTTCTGCAGGGCAGAAGCACCAGTTCTGTCCGTCTCGTGCTGACCGGGATGGGCGTTTCCGCCTTTTTTCAGGCGGCGACCACACTGATTGTATATCTGGCGCGCGATGAAGCCCAGGCCAGGTCTGCCCAGTTCTGGATTACCGGTTCTTTTTCGGGCTCAGACTGGTCGGATGTCAGGATTGCAGCCATCGCCGCCGTTTTCCTGCTTGTCTTCTGCGCACTCATAGAAAAAGAACTGGATCTGCTGCTTCTGGGAAAAACAGCAGCGGCAAATACCGGTATGAATGTAAGGGTCCTGCACCTGACCGTGATAACCTTCACGTCGCTGGCCGTATCGGTCATTGTGGCACAGACGGGCATCGTCGGATTTGTGGGGCTGGTGATCCCCCACATCATGCGGAAAGCTGCAGGCGCCGGACACAGATGGCTGATTCTGACATCTTCCCTTGCGGGCGCGGCATTTCTTGCGCTGGCGGATACGGTGGCCCGCACGGCGTTTGCCCCGCAGGAGCTGCCGATCGGCGTCATGACGGCTTTCACCGGGGCGCCTGTATTCCTGTTCATTATCCAGAGGGTGTATCATGAAGATAACAGTTAAAAATCTGACCTATGCTGTCGGAAATAGGGTGATTCTGGATCATGTCAGCGCCTGTTTCGAGGGAAGGCAGATCTGCGGGATTATCGGTGCCAACGGCAGCGGCAAAACAACCCTGCTGCGGCATATCTACCGGCAGATTCCTTCGAAAAACAGTGTTTTTGCGGACGGAACCGATATCAGTGCGATTCCCGGGAGAGAATATGCCAGAAAAGTGGCTGTAATGATGCAGCACCAGGACCTGTACGACAGTGACCTGAGGGTGTATGACGTAGTGCGGACCGGAAGGTATCCCTATAAAAAACTCTTTTCTCAGTATGACCGGCAGGATGAGGAAATCGTGACGGAGATCATGAGGGAACATGCGCTTATGGATTACAGGAACCGGCGGCTGTCTACCCTCAGCGGCGGTGAGCTGCAGCGGGTCATGATCTGCCGCTGCCTGGCGCAGCAGCCGGAAACCATCATCCTTGACGAACCAACCAATCATCTGGATATCCGCTACAAGCTGGAACTGATGAAAACACTGCAGTCCTTCGGCGGACTCGTAATCATGACACTTCATGACCTGAATCTGGCAGCCGGGTTCTGTGATGTGATTTTTGTCCTGAAAGACGGGCAGGTGATCGCCCGGGGAGCACCGGGAGAGATTTTTACACGCGAGATGCTGCGGGATGTCTTTCATGCGGACATTGAGCTTCATACCGCAGGCGGACGCATCTACATAGGAGTCTGAGAATGGGGCCGGAGAAGCTGTCCGGATGGCACAGGCTGGAGTAAAGAATGGCACAGGACCCGTTTGACATTTTGAACGGGGCATCTTATACTCTGAATAGTAAGGGGTTTTAACAGGAGTATACATAATTTCAGGAGGTATGAGAATATGACTTTTACAGAAGCGATCCAGTCCGTTTTCTCAAAATATGCGGTTTTTGAAGGCAGGGCAAGACGAAGCGAATACTGGTACTTTGTGCTGTTTACCATGCTTGTAAATGTGGTTCTGAATATAGGAACCAGCCTTGTGGGGGGTTCGCATTTTGCCTGGGTCTTTACCGGGGCATCCGGGCTGTTCAGCCTGGCCACTTTGATCCCGGGCCTTGCCGTGTCATGGAGAAGACTGCATGACATCGGAAAGAGCGGCGCCTGGTACCTGCTCGTTCTGATTCCGCTTGTCGGCAGCATTATTCTGCTGATCTGGTGCTGTCAGGACAGTCAGCCGGGCAGCAACATGTACGGCCCGAACCCCAAGGGCATGCAGGGGAATCCGATGAATTACTGAGTGGTGGAAAAGGAAGGCACAGCATTGATGCAGTTTTGCATTAATGATGCGCTTTCTTTGTCTCTGGCAGCCTGATATTCGAACAGCTTTTTGAATATTATTACAGGCAGGAGCGTCTGTATCCGTAAATAACAATAAGTACAAACCCATTCCGGAAATTTTGGCACAAAAAATGCTTATTACACTTGCCAGTACAGAGTGATCCGCTATTCTGTACGTGTTATCATTTTTGTACCTTTCGCGTCAAGGACGCTCTGGTAAAAGCAGTTATCTATGTAAACTGAAAGGAGATCATTATGGCAAACAAACAGACAGAATTCAAACTGGACAGAAGAGACTCTGTATTCTTTGAGAACAACACAGCTCCGGTCAACATTGCTTATGCAAAAGAAGTCAACGATGTAGCCATCCTGCCCCTGGGCGCGATTGAGCAGCACGGAGCCTTCTGCCCGAACGGAATGGATACTTTCAATGCGATCGGCCTGGCTGAAAAAGTTGCCCTGAAGTCCGGCGCCACCGTTCTTCCGAGCCCGATGTACGGCGGACATCCCTACATGCATATGGGTATGCCGGGAACCATCGCTCTGAACTATGAGACCAATATCATGCTGATTCACGACATCATCGCCGGCGCTGCCAATGTCGGCTACAACAAGTTCCTGCTTCTGGTTGCACACGGCGCTGACAGCAGCTTCATTACCGCTGTTCACAGACTCGGCATGGAAGGCTACTTCACCGTTGCCGGCACATGGTATGATTTCCTTCGCGATGACAAGCACATCCTGGAAGACTATATGTGGCATGCAGATGAGGCCGAGGCTTCCATGGGCCTGTCCCTGTATCCGGAACTGATGCATATGGATCTCGTAGAAGACGGCGCCGGCACCCCGATCGTCGACGGCAAGTGGAAAATGGCTCCGGGCGAGTCTTCTCATCCGTGGCAGTTCTATCATTTCGCCGGCACATTTGCTCTTCTTGAGAGAGATGATCTGGATAACGGTGTTATCGGCAATCCGACCAAGGCCACAAAGGAAAAGGGCGATGCTCTGGTAGAGCGCGCTGTCGAAGGCTACAGCCAGTTCATTACCGATCTGCTTGAGAAGCATCCGGTCGGCGTGAACCCGCTTGGATTCCGCAATCCGTTCGGCTTCAACGGCTTCAATGGCGGAAGATGGTTTGAGTTTGACGAGCAGCATGACGAGAAGGGCCGCTTCAAAAAGTAAGCTGTCCGGCTGTGATATCGGAGAACAGAGTCTTATAAAAATATAAAATAAGGAGACCGGCTGCCATATGCCGGTCTCTTCTGCTGTTGAAAAGACAGGGGAGAGTTCGCTGTCACCCTTATCATTGTACTGTTTGTTTATCAGGGGTGACAGAAACCAGGCCCCTGTTTTTCTGCACTTCAAGAAACGCTTTCGTCTCTTCCAGCGGGCGTATGCCTGCGTTGGCGCCGACGGCCTGTATGACGCAGGCCGCGCTGGCTGTGCCCAGTCTGACGCAGTCCTCGTGTGACATGCCCTGCAGGATTCCGGTCAGAAAACCGGAGACAAAGGCATCTCCGGCGCCTGTGGAATCCAGGACCGGGACATCGCAGGTACCGCACCAGAATTCTTCTTCTGCGCTGCGGAAATATGAGCCGCGAGACCCCAGCTTGATGACAACATTCCGCACGCCTTCTGCCAGAAAGTATCCGGCGATCCGGCGCTCATCGGATGTTCCCGCGATTTTTTCCGCCTGTTCGATGCTGGGGAGAAAATAGTCCAGGTGCGGATAGCAGCAATGAATGACGGCATCCCACCTGCCGGAGAGATCACTGGTCACATCCATAGATGTGATGACGCCGCGGGACTGCGCTTCCCGGAGAACACCGGCCGCACCTTCCCCGTCAAATCCGGTCAGGTGGAACGTGCTGCCGATCTGCAGCAGGCGGCATCGGTCCAGCAGCTGCAGGTCGATATCCTGTGCGCAGAGTTCCCTGCTGGTGCCCGGATAATAGAAAAAGGCCCGCTCTTTATCTTCTCTGATCAGGATGGTCATCTTGGCCTGCGGCGTGTCCGTGCGGGTAACGTGGGTCATATCAATGCCTGCCGTCCGGCCCAGCTGAAGCAGATGCTCTCCGATGACGTCTGTACTGAAGCGCCCCGCACAGCAGACCCGGTTACCCAGCTTTGCCAGGTCGATTGCATTGTTGAAGGCGTCTCCGCCGGGACGGATCCGGATTTCATCCGTTTTTTCGGCAAACGCATCAAAGTGTATATTTTTCACCCCGCTGACGATAATGTCAGCCAGCATTTCCCCGATACACAGGACGTCAAAATCTTTTGACGCCCTGTTTTTTTCCTCTTTTTCAGACATATCGATTATTTTTCCCCCGGCTGTTTCATGCGTCAGATCTGGAGAATGCGTTTTTCATCCGGCAGCTGGTCTCATACAGGACCAGGTCCAGAACCTCTCCTGTGTGTTTTTGCAGCATATCTGCCAGCTCCTGGTTGGCATCCCGGATTGCAGCGGATACTTCCTGCCGGGCTGCCGCCCCGTCCGGATCCGCAAGGATTGCGCGGATGTCCCGGTCACACCGGTTCAGAATGGCATGCGCCTCACTTTGTACCCGGCTCTGATAGCGCTCGATATGAATCCGGCACGCACTGTATTGTGCGTCGGCAAGTGCGGCAATCAGACGGCAGTTCCAGTAGAAGCTGGACGTATCGACGGCAGCCTCCGCATGGGAGAGGTAGGCGGGCACTTCTTCCGTATTCGTATAGAAGGGGATAAATGTATTGAAAACATTGGATCCGAATGTCAGCCATTCTACCGCGCAGACCGGATCAGGTACATACGGCCGCAGCTGCAGCAGAGCCAGAAAATCTGTCCGGTTGATGCCGATGCAGCGGTACGCGCCGCGCATAGAAGAGTCTCCGGAGGTTCCATAGGGATCATACGGTGTTCCCTGGAAATGACCGGACAGGATATATTTGACATCCTCTACCGTAATTTTCTTCTCGGGTCTGAGACTCCAGGGAAGATCGTCATCCGTGGGCAGGTACCGGGTATCCGGGCTGTCCCGGCGGAATGTCCGGGGATTAAAATACCTGCACATGGACCAGGCGCGGGGTGTGTTGTAGATGCGGTCGGCATCATCGTGCGTGCCAAAGGCATCTCTGGGATTCAGGGTTCCGTCTGCGGACAGATCCAGATGATACTCTGCAATAAACTCTCTCATATCGCGGGAACACAGATGGCTGATCCCCTCTCCGAGGGCGTCTTCCAGATCAAAGCTGTCAATACCCGATTGGTTGGGCACGACGACATACTGATCATCAGGTACTTTTTTGGCAATCCAGTGGTGTCCGCCCAGGGTCTCCATCCACCAGATTTCCTCCCGGTCGGAAAAGGCGATGCCATTCATTTCGTATGTGCCATATGTTTCCAGGAGTTCCGCCAGACGGAGCACCCCTTCCCGGGCGCTGCGGATATAGGGCAGAACCAGGGTTACAATATCTTCCTCGCCGATGCCGCCGGGCTGTTCCGGCCTGCCGTTCTCTTCCGGGCGGAAGACGACCAGGGGATCTGCGCCCAGCACACGTTCATTGGAAGCGATGGTCTCCGTGGCAGTCATGGCCACATTGGCGGCATTGATGCCTGCGCCGGCCCAGATTCCCTTTCCGTCAAGGGCGTTCGGAACCGCCGTGTAGCGCAGGGGGTTGTCCGGAAGACGGATTTCAAAATGTCCGAGTACAGAGCGGTACAGGCGCGGCTGTTCTTCCGGAGAGATGACAGAGAGCTTCTTAGGCTTAAAACGACCGGCGCTGGAATCATCATTGCGGGCAATCATGGTAGAACCGTCGTAGGTCGCCTTGCGGCCGACCAGAAGGGTTGTACAGGACATGGATAAATACCTCCTTTGATTAGCTGTATAAGATATGCAGGTACGCATCTGCACTGTTGAATGCCGTATTCCTGTATTTTAGCACCGCCGTCTGCTCCGTACAAGGACGGAAGGAAACTCTGACAAAATCGACAATTCCGGTTTAATCGGGCCGGCAAATCCTGTATAATAAAAAAATCAAAAGACGGAGACGGTACACTATGAAACAACAATCCTTCAGTGATATTGAATATGCGAACCGCCGGCGGAAAACCCGGCGGGAAAAATTCCTGGATTCCATGAATGAAATCGTACCGTGGAGCGAGTGGCGGGAAATGATCCGGCCGTTCTATTACAGAAGCAGGCGCGGCCGCAGGCCGAAAGACCTGGAGGTTATGCTCCGCATGTATCTCATGCAGACCTGGTACAGCCTGTCTGCTGAAGGGATGGAAGAAGCCGCCTGTGACAGCTATGCCATGAGAAGCTTTCTGGGAATCAATTTTATAGACGAGCAGGTCCCGGACGCCACCACCCTGCTGCGCTTCCGCCGCCTGCTGGAAAAGCATGAACTCGATAAAAGGATCAGCCGGGATCTGGACATCCGCCTCAAAAAGGCCGGCCTGGTCATGCATGGGGGAACCGTCACGGATGCCGTGCTCCGTGCAATATCTGCAGTGGATACGGAGCAGGAAAAGTGATACAATAGTAACTGCAATTCCGGATTCCGGAGCAGGATATGAAGACCGGGGGGAACGATCCGCATGCGTTTATTTGTAGCCGTCACGCTGTCTGATGATTTGAAAAAGACAATCACCGCCAGCCTGCATGAGCTGAAGAAACAGGGTGTGAAGGGCAGCTATGTGCCGCTGCAGAATCTGCATCTCACACTGGCATTTATCGGGGAAACACGGGAATCTGAGAAGATTAAGGAGGCATTGAAGACGGTAAAGTACAAGCCGTTCCGCCTGTCGCTCTCGGAGATGGGGACCTTCGGGGACCTGCTGTGGATCGGGATGAAGGGAAAACAGGGCCTGACAGGTGTTGTCCGGGATGTGCGAAGTGCGCTGGACGATGCCGGGATTTCCTATGACGGACAGAAGTTTGTGCCGCATATCACGGTGGTCCGGAAGATGTCCGGCAAATGGCAGTCTGTACAGGCGCCGAAGGGCGATATGATGGTGAAAAAGATATCTCTGTTGAAATCAGAACAGAAGGACGGGAAGCAGGTCTACACAGAGATTTTTTCATTTTAGAGTCCCGGAAGGAAGCCGGGGATCCGGAACGGGAATCCGGAATACTCATATCAGAACCAGTAAAAGAAACACAGGAGGAAACAATCATGGTACGGAAAGAAAGTTTTGAAGTGCGGACCGGTATGGGAAACGGAAC